>NZ_MAYF01000339.1 GCF_001684955.1 Chryseobacterium contaminans
TCTGATTTTATAAAAAACAATTTATTAGGCTTACAGATAAGAACTATTTGAATTTTAACAACTTTATCTTCGGATTTGTGATGAATTTTATGATAACTGAAAGGCATTTAATGATTTTTTTGCTTTTTAAGCTTATCAAAAAAGTCTTTGGCTATTTTCACAGAAGTTTTCATTCTGGGAAAACCTATAGCAGCACGGTTTTTATCTATTCTGGCAGAATCAGCAGCATTTAGATTGGCTTCACTATAGCGCATGAATATTCCGTACATTGTTATCCCATTATTCACATATTGATATTTATCTACCATATCAATATAATCTCTTGGCGTACATTCTCCGGATTTTACATATTGCAGTAATTCTGTTTTGAAGTATTCATAGTACTTTGTATAAGCCATATGGTTAAGCATCATTCCCATAGACATTAGTGTTCTGTTATCTCCCCAAAGTCCCATTTTTTGCATTGATGGATATCCATAATTTTTTAACGTCCAGATTAAAAGCTTGGCATTTTTGTTATCATTCATTTCAACAGTTTCCTTAATATGCCGGTTATATTGATCTCTTTTAAAAGCAATAGAGAATGAATCTACCAGAACCTGATTAAGTCCTTTTTTCCATTGCTGAAACTTTTGTTCCACTTGTGCACTGTCTATTCCATGTCTTTTATATAACTGATAAAAGTCCCGGTCGGGTGGCCAGTAAGGTGCTGTTTGCGCTAATAGTTTATCCAGACTTTTTACCCCGCCAAAGTTCTTATGATATTTGTCTGCCATTTTGATATAGACTTCATATTCGGTAATTCTCTCATTCTGAACCGGTGGATATTGTTTGAATAATTTTTTATACCTTTTTATGGTTGCCAGAGTGTCTTTATGTATCCTATGAATACTGTCTATGGTGTAAACTTTATTATAATAATTAATATAATTAATGTCTTTAGTTTTACATGAGAACAAAATAAAGATGAAAATAAAGATGGTGAATATAAATAAACTGTATTTATGGTTTTGCATGGAATTGATGTGGTTTAATTGTGAAATGAATACTGAACATCTATAATAGATTCACTTCCTTAAATCATTAAATTGAAAAAAATAGAGGGATAAACCCTCTATAATATTATAATCCGCCGCAATTTTCGCCTACATACAATGTTTTTATTTTTACACCTGCATCAGTATAAGTTCTTTTATCAAAGCATGTTGCGTTTTCTGATGTTTCATAACAAAGAGCTCCTTGAACTGTTTTCAAATCATCTCTGTTGATTTTTTTGTTTTCCAGAGAAGAGAAATTTCTCTTCATTCCAACTAATTTTTTCATTTTGATAGTTTTTTGTTTATTAAATAAAATGATCTGCCATATAATCCCTGACATTGGGTGATTCATTCTTATGTTTAATTTGTACTGTACACATACAATTTAAATACAGAATTCCGTCAACGTTGATCGTTCAAAACTAAAAAGAATTACATCACGCAATGGTGATAATTTTTGTAATTTATTTGTAAATTTTATTACAGATTTTTGTGTTGTGTACAGATTTTATCCTATTTATTTTATTGAATTTTAGTGAGTTTTAATAGGATTGTGGGAATTTAAAATGATATGAATTATTGAATGAAAAGAAAAAAGGAAAAATTAAATAAATGAAAATATAAAACAGTATTATTTTCTATTGTACATAAATCATACACAATGCTCAATTATATAATTTCTTATGTAAAAAATTAAAATAATTGTTGCTATAGCTAATAAATGATACAAGGACTTAAAAGAACTATATCATGTGTGTATTGATGAGCTGAAAATTATAGTTATTCAGAAAATACTCCTTGGAAAAAGGTATCCAGAGCTATATTTTCATCCAGTCCGAATTTCTTTTTAAGACGATACTTGGTCATTCTTACACTTTTAGGCTCTACGTTGAGAAGATTGGCAATTTGTTTGGTATCCATTCCAAGGTAGATATAAGCGCAGTATTTAAGGTCTAGTGGTGTCAGTTTCTGCTTGGCCTTTTCATTAATATTTTTGAAGAAGTCAGGATGCAATTCCTGGATGGTAAACCTGATCTTTTCAAAATCGTTATCTACACGGTTTTGTTCCCTGACTACCTGGTTGATGTTAATATCAGCATCTGAAAGCTGAGTTTGAAGCTGCTGAAGAACTTCGTTTTTATGTTGGATATGAAGCTGATTGGCCAGCACTTCACTTTGGAGTTTCTGCTGCTTTAGTGTTAAGAGTTCCTGTTCTGCCTTTAATCTGGCCTGCTCTTCTTCCTTAAGCTTTACAAGCATCTCAGCTTCGTGTTTTTCCGTATTAAGTTTCTTTTCTCTTTCTATGGAGTAACGTAATTTATAATGATAGGAACGAAACATAAAAAAAGCACCAATTAATCCTATAAGCCCTAATCCGATATATAGGAATTTTTCCTTCTTCAGACTCAATGTTTTTTCTGTCAGAACTTTTAGCTCAGTTTCTTTTTTCTGAGACTGAAACTGGGCTTCCAGTCTTTTTGCTGTTTCGGCCTGTCCTTCATTGTAAAGCAGATTGTTATATTCCGTTACTTTAGCCTGATACTCATAGGCCTTTTGATAGTTTTTCTGTTTTTCATACAGCTTGGAAAGATCAGTCACAACATTAATCATGACGTGATAATATACAGGCTTCTGAGTCAATAAAATTTGTTCCGCTTTTAAAAGATACTGTTCGGATAAGGCATCATTTTGGTCACGAGTGGCAAGATTGCTGAGGATTCCGAGGGCACCTGCCTGGATTCCCTGATTTAAAGTGGTATGCCGGGTAAGATTCAGAATTTCGTTGGCTTTATCCTGAATTTCCTTACGGATTTCAGGAGTAATTATCGGATAGCTCAGATAGTAATTGGCCAGGTTCAATAAAGCTAAAGCATGGGCATGAGCTGAGACCTGCCCCGGAAACTGCTGATAAAGTGCAACAGCCTTTTTACACATTCCTATAACACGTTCTAAATCCTTTACATCCCCGGTTTTTTCATACGGAAAGTAATAACAAACTGCCATGGCAGAATATGCGGAACTCAGCATATTTTTATTTCCTGATTTTTGGGCCAGTTCTACTGCTTTTTGAGCATAAAGCGTGGCATTCTTGGCATCATTCCATTCAGAGTGAATGCCATAGAGGAGATAATTAAGCTTTGCATTCAGCAGAATTTCTGAAGGCAGTTTTTCAACCTGTGGAAGTATTTTCTGAATAAGTTTCATGGTATTTTCAGATTCTCCCAGGGCATTATTATAGTAAATATTCAGGTAAGAAGCATAGAGGGAAGCTATTTTATCATTTGTTTTTTGAGCGGAGGCATTGGCCGCATCCATAAGTAATGGGATTTTATCATATTGAGACTGGTTCAATTTTATAATGCCATTCTGAACCATAGCTTTTACTTCTTCTGTATAATTATGTTCACTTTTGGCCAATTTTAATTGTTCCTGAATATATTTTTCAGCAACAGGATATTGGTCGCTTACTCTGTAATATTCTGTAAGCTCATTATAAACTTTAAATTTTTCCTCAGCAGAACTGTTACTCTTTAACTGATTTTTAAGCTTATCAATGAATGCATTTTGTGCCGGGCAGAGAATACATGTAAAGAATATAAAATATAAAAAATAGAACTGCAGTTTCATGAGGTGAAAGTACAAAAATTGGAGAAAATTATTAATGATTTATAAAAGAAAATAAAAACACAATAAGAATTTAAGTATTTGTTAATTAGTGTATTGTATGGAATTGTAGACGTTTTGTAGACGTTCTTTTTTGAGGTTGAAGTTGTTTTGTAGTAACACAAAAAATTGGAGTTACGTTCTTCTTCTGCAATTTTGGCTCAGCAAAAAAATTAAAAAGAGTAATTAAAAAAACTTTATCATGGACAACAAAACATTATCTATCGTATCGTACATAACCATTATCGGGTGGTTAATCTCGTTTATTGCTGGAAAAGAAAAGGCTGGCAGCCTTTTAAAATATCATCTTAAGCAGTCTTTAGGATTGATTATTTTTTCAATTATTCTGTCAGTTGTTTTAAGAATTTTACTTTCAGTGACTCATTTGGGTATCTTAAGTATATTAGGCTTTATTCCATTGGTACTGATGATTATTGGTGCTATTAATGCAGCTAATGAAGTTGAAAAACCTTTGCCGTTGATCGGGAAAATGGTTGAAGATAAATTCTCATTTATAGGATAGAACTTCAAATACTCAGAATTTTTTAATATATAAAAACTTTTAATATTAGATGATGAAAAAGATATTGCTCATTACAGGAATATTGAGCCTGAGTCTTTCTCTGATTTCCTGCGATAAACTGGAAAAAATTAAAGAAAAGCTTTCACAGAGCGGAAATAGTACACAGGCAAATCCTTTCAGTGTTAATTCAGGAGATAAAAACAGGGATATCGTTTCCTTTAATAATAAAGTGGTGAAAATGGATGAAGCCCAGGCAGAGTTTATTAAAAACTTTCAGGAATCACTCACTCAAATGGAAGAGTATGTAAAGAATATAACAGCCAATCCACAATATTCAGGAATGTCTCCCATATTTACACCTACTATTATGATGTGGATCAATCAGGAGATTAAAGCTCCGGATGTATTAGGGAAGGATTATCAGGTTCTTGTGGATAAGATGAAAGATACGGCCACTCAGTTACAGACTCTTAAAAAAGATCTGGAAACTTATAAAACCGCAGAAGACTGGAAGGACGACAAAGGAAAAAAAATTACAGAAATCTCTGAAAAAGCCAATAAACTGATCCAGGAGAACCGTAAAGCAGCCAATGAACTGTTTGCTAAACTTTCTCCAAAAGCAGATCAAGCTGAGATAGAAGTGCTTAAAGGGCATCCGTTAAAAGATCATATTATCCAATCCAAGGAAGCCATGGAGTTTACTCAAAAGATCATTGACGATTCTTATGATATTACGGATCTGAATGCCTACAAACAGAAATTTGCCCAGCAATATCAGCAGATGGAAAAATTGTACACAAGAAATGTTGATGAAAAAATTCCATCTTCAGAAAAGCAGAAAGAAAACAGTTATACAGCGCTCAATAATGCATTGAATGATTTCCTGGGTAAAATGAGGATTGTTCAGAGAAGCCTGAATGAGAATAGCAGTGATCTGAACAGTGATCTTGATGACCTTGAAAGCGAAGCAAATACTGTTCTTAATCGTTATAACAATTTTGTAGATTAATATAAAAGCAGATATCTGAGGTAATTAAATTAAGGATGAACAATAAAAAAACACATTTCATTATATAAAATGAAGCGGAATAAATAATTGCCTCAGCCATATCCATCCATAATTTAAAAAACAGAATCAGGAAATGGAAGATCTTAAAAACTCAATATTGAATTTGAGAAATATCTGGAAGAAAGCTTATGAACAGGCCTGAATCTCCTGAAACCATTAATGAAGATTAAATCGAACAACATTACCAATCGTATACAGACAAAATTTTATAATACGTAAACTCAATATATACAAATACATTATCATGAATTCTTATCAATTTTACAAACAGGAAGGCAATCAATATATTTTTAAAAATCAGCCTGTTTTCATCACGATATTGTGCCTTATCTTATTAGTGATTGCAGGGTTGATTTTTAACAATGCAAGAACCGTAAGCCTTATTATGATAGCTGTTGTAGTGCTTATTGTTATTAATTTCTTTACCAAGAAGTTTATCATCGATATGGACCGGAAAACGATCACCGGAAAACATACCATCTTTGTTCCTGCCAAAACGTACGATATCAAGGATTTTACCAATTTTCAGGTTTTAGCCACAAAATATCTGGGCTTTATTACAACCAATGTGATATTGTCCATTCATTTTGAAGTAGATGGAAAAGAAAAATATTTGACTGTCGGGCAAGCACTTTCACAAAAAGGGATCCAAAAAATGGTGAATGAAACGGAAGACATCATGAAAATTAATGAGCCGGGTAATGAATATAACAGACCGTTATAAATTTGAAGAGAACGGCAGTGAAATAAGCCTAATGCCCAATTATGATTTTTTGAAAACACTGGTATGGTGGTTAGCATTGGGAGTTATTGCGCTTCCTGTGATCATCTATTACTTTATGGATAAAATGTCGGGAGATCAGTTTAAAATAGCTTTGATGATATGGGCCATCTATATGATCTATTTCCTGTTCGATCTGTTTTTCAGGATTCCTGTAAAATATATTTTTGATAAATCTGAGAAATGTATTTACAAAAAATGGATACTTTCCAAAAAGATAATGACCTTCGATGAAATGACCTATTTTATCAATGATGAAAGAGGTGTGTATTATTATTCCATTGGAAAGAAGCGAAATCAGTTTGTGAAAAACTATAGGATCAGCAATTACTTTTCAGGCTCCAAGAAATCTATTGAGAGAGAAGATGAGTATATAAAAGAAATATTATGCCCAATTCTGATTGCTGTAGGAATTCCTTTTAATGAACGGGAATCATAAAAAACGAATAAGTAGGGTAGAAGCTACAACCATGACAACTATATTGAAAAACTCCAACATTGAATCACTCATTCAATAAAATACTTCGGGCTGTTTCAAAGAAACAGCCCGAAGTATTATGCTAATGCTAATGATTAGTTAGCTAAAATTCTTTTTACAGCTTCTTTTACAGCTTCTGCATCAATTTTATACTTCTTCATCAATTCAGCTGGTGTTGCAGATTCTCCGAAAGTATCATTTACTGCTACAAACTCCTGTCTTGTAGGTCTTCTTCTTGCAAGTATTCCTGCAACAGATTCTCCTAAACCACCAAGGTAGTTGTGCTCTTCAGCTGTTACAATTTTCCCTGTTTTTTCAACAGATTTTAAGATGATCTCTTCGTCAAGAGGCTTAATCGTGTGGATGTTGATCACCTCACAAGAAATACCTTCTTTTTCAAGCTCATCAGCAGCCACAAGAGACTCCCATACAAGGTGTCCTGTTGCAACAATCGTTACGTCAGTACCTTCCTGAAGCATGATTCCTTTTCCGATTTCGAAAGGCATATCTTCAGGGATAAATACAGGAACAGTGGGTCTACCGAATCTTAAATATACAGGACCTTCGTGGTCAGCAATAGCAAGAGTAGCCGCTTTGGTCTGGTTGTAGTCACAAGGGTTGATTACAGTCATTCCAGGAAGCATTTTCATCATTCCGATATCTTCCAATACCTGGTGAGTAGCTCCATCTTCTCCTAAAGTAAGACCTGCGTGAGATGCACAGATTTTTACATTCTTACCAGAGTAAGCAATAGATTGACGGATCTGATCATATACTCTTGAAGTAGAGAAGTTAGCGAAAGTTCCTGTGAAAGGAATTTTTCCTGTGATGCTAAGACCTGCAGCAAGTCCCATCATGTTCGCTTCTGCAATACCCACCTGGATAAATCTTTCAGGAGCTTTCTCAATGAATTTCTCCATTTTCAAAGATCCGATAAGGTCAGCACAAAGTGCTACTACATTAGGGTTTTTGTCAGCAAGCTCAGCTAATCCAGCTCCGAATCCTGAACGTGTGTCCTTTTTTTCTGTATATGTATATTTCATTTTTATTTTTATTAATCGAGAGTTTAACTGATGGTTAGAGATTAGTAGTCAGCAGGAGCTTCTAAATACAATTGTTTGAATGCAGTTTCCAATTGCTCATCATTAGGAGCTTTACCATGCCAAGCGTGAGATCCCATCATGAAATCTACTCCGGCACCCATCTCTGTGTGAAGGATGATTGCTACAGGCTTCCCTTTTCCTGTTTCAGCTTTTGCTCTTTCAAGAATACCGATTACCGCTTCAAGATCATTACCATTCTTTTCTTCTAAAACAATCCATCCGAAAGCTTCAAGTTTAGCATGAAGATTCCCAAGGCTTAATACATCATCAGTATCACCGTCAATCTGACGTCCGTTATAGTCAATAGTCGAAATGATATTATCTACTTTCTTAGCAGCAGCAAACATCAGTGCTTCCCAGATCTGACCTTCCTGAAGCTCACCATCTCCGTGAAGAGAGTAAACAAGAGATTGGTCTCCGTCCATTTTTTTACCTAAAGCCGCTCCTAAAGCTACAGAAAGCCCTTGTCCTAAAGAACCTGAAGCAATTCTGATTCCCGGAAGACCTTCATGAGTAGTAGGGTGTCCCTGTAATCTTGAATCAAGCTTTCTGAAAGTTCTCAATTCATCTACCGGAAAGAAGTTGAATCTTGCCAAAGTAGAGTAGTATACAGGAGAAATGTGCCCGTTTGATAAATAAAAATGATCTTCATTCTTGCCTTCCATCGTAAAAGGAAGATGATAGTTCATCACCTTTCCGTAAAGTGCTGTAAAGTACTCTGTACAACCTAAGCTTCCTCCCGGGTGTCCTGAATTTACAGCGTGAACCATTCTTAAAATGTCTCTTCTGATCTGTGTAGTAAGAGATTTTAACTCTTCAATACTTTTACTCATTATATCTGATTTATTTGCACGCGAATTTACAATTTTTTACCGGCTTATGGAAATGCAAAAATCCGGATATAATGATCCGGATTTTATTTTATTTAAATATTTTCCTGCTTTTAGCAGCCTTCGTTGATGTAAACAGTAATTTCAGTAACAATATTATTAACAAATTTAAATGTTAACTGAGTTCCTGCATCATAGTCATCAATATTAAAGTATCCCGCATCTTTAATACGTTTACCGTTATTGTCTACTTCCGGACGAACACTGAATGTAGGATAATTTCTGTACGTATTGATAAGCTCATCTCTTGTACTTCCAACACCCATTCCGCTTTTGGTTCTGAATTTTTTGCTGGTGGTTGACAGGCCTGTAATTGTAACAGCATCTGGTTTTGCTTCACCACCGTAACCCTGGAAAACTTCAATATTGATAGCCTCTCCATTGTATTTTACCCCATTCTTTTGCTCCCCATCAGAAATTTTCAGTTTGGTACCGGAAATTTTTTCTGCTTCACTTTTTTCCATGAAGATCTTATAAGGCCCGATTCTTAAAGTGGAAACCTCAAAATTCTCCTGAGCAGCCACGGATCCAAAAGTTAATACAAAGATGAAGAGCGAAATAATTTTTTTCATAGTTAATAAAATATATTTTTTTGAATTTTTATTTTTTTCCTAATGTTTTATGGATTGCATTTTTAATCATGGGTTCCATGATGGCATACCCTGCAGGAACCGGATGAATACCATCCTTTGAGAGTCCTTCACGCATCCCACCTTTTGCATCCCGCATCGCAGTATTATAATCTACAAATATGAACTTGTTGTTGCTTGCATACTGCTTTAACCTGTTATTCAGGGCGTCTACTTTTTGGGACACTTCTGTTATCTCTTTACGCCATGGAAATGCTGCTGCTGGTAACACGGAAGCAATGATTACTTTAATTCCGTTGTTTTGAGCAATATCAGCCATAGCTTTGATATTATTAAAAGTGAAATCAGGATCATAAATGCCTGCATTTTGTGCAATATCATTGGTTCCCGCATTAATGATCACTAACTTTGGTTTTAAAGCGACAACATCACTCTGAAAACGGAGTAGCATCTGTGATGTCGTTTGTCCGCTGATTCCTCTGCCAGTATAGTTGTTTTCTGAGAAAAATTCCGGATGACTCTTTACCCAGCCTTCTGTAATCGAATTACCCATAAAGACAACATCCACTTTTTTCTTTGAACTTACAATACTTGTATTTTCATCTTTGTATTTTGTAAGATTGGCAAAATCAACAGCACTCTGTGCGTTGACGATTGTATTGGTAAAGAGGTAAAAAGACAGAAAAAAGAATAATTTCATTACTGTTATTTTGTGGTTTTTAGATTAAACGACTCTTAAATGCTGCTTATCTTTTACCAGCCATAGGCCTATGAATGTCAATAATCCATTAAGAACAATTAGCTCAACACCAATTCTATAGTCTGTATAAGTTGTTACCGCAAAATTGATTAAATAAGTGATGATAGGAGCTAAAATAGTTACTGTAAGAATTGAATACTTTTTGGAAATTTTGAATTTGGTGAAGATTCCGAAAGCAAAAAGTCCTAATAACGGGCCATAGGTATATCCGGCAATTTCCATGATCAGATAAACAATAGATTTGTCGTTCAGGGCTTTGAACACCATGATTAAAATGAAGAACATCACCGTGAAAGTTAAATGCACTTTCATACGAAGGCTTTTCTTTTCTTTTTCTGTTTTGTTTTTATCTTCATTAAGGTTTAGTAAATCTACACAGTACGAACTGGTTACCGCCGTTAAAGCCCCATCAGCAGAAGGGAATAATGCAGATATCAATCCGATGATGAAAATAACAGAGATCATCATTGGGAAATGACCATTAAGAGATAGGGCAGGGAATAGATCATCACCCATAATATTATTAATGTTTCCTGCTGCATCTTTGAATCCGAAGATATTGCTCACAGGATCAGTTCCAGTGGTTCCGTATTCTGCTCCATGCTGCAAAGCAAAAAGATAAAGCAGCCCTCCCAGGAATAAGAAAGCAAGATTAACCAACAGCAGGGTTCCTGCGAAAGTTAACATATTCTTTTTTGAATTTTTAAGGTTGTCTACAGAGATGTTTTTCTGCATCATTTCCTGATCCAGCCCGGTCATGGCAATCGTAATAAAGATTCCCCCCAGAATGGTTTTAAGGAAAAACGTCTTGGAATTAGGATCAAAGTTGATAAAGTGAGTATAATTTTTCTGTTCCAAAATCGTATACGCTTCGCCAAAAGAAAGGTTAAGGTTGGATAGAATATACACAATACAAGCCACCAAACTGATAATCATGAAGGAAGTCTGTAAAGTATCTGTAATCACAATCGTTTTTACACCACCTTCAAAAGTATAGAGAAGAACCATCAGTAAAAGCACCATAGAAGTTACCCAAAACGGAACTCCTAATCCTTCAAGAAGGAAAATCTGCAGCACATTCACTACCAGATATAGCCTTGCTGTTGCTCCAATAGCTCTTGAAATAATAAAGAATATAGACCCGATTTTATGGGCTTCCACATTGAATCTTTTTCCCAGATAGGTATAAATGGAAGTAAGGTTCATCTTATAATACAGGGGCAGAAGGATGGCTGCAACGATAAAATATCCGATGAAGAAGCCAATCACCATCATATAATATTCAAAACCACCATAAATATATTCAGAGCCGGTCATTTTCCCGACGGTTCCCGGAACTGAAATAAAAGTAACCCCACTTAAGCTGGTGCCTATCATTCCGAATGCAACGAGCCACCATTTACTTTTTTTATTACCGATAAAGAAGGACTGGTTGTCTGAATTTCGGCTGGTGAAATAAGAGATCACCAAAAGGCCGATAAAGTAAATAAAGACAAACAGCAAAAGGACAGTTCCTGGATTCATGCTTAGATTTTAAATTTTAGCAAATATATAAAAAAGAACCATCGTGAATCGTGAATTTAGTGCTGAGGCAATTTTTATGTAATTATTCTGGGGAAGTGACCTGAACATGGGACAAAGTCGGCTTGAAGCTGGGAGCTGGAAGCAGGAAGTTATGAAGCTCATATAAGCAATTATTCTCTCTGTTTTCATCATTTCTATTTTTTAATAATAACGAATGGCAGTTCGCTTTATCAAATCGATTGAAAATCGATTCACTCTTAGCTTCCTTAAAATATAACAGCAAGATAATTAAACCTTTGCATTTAAGAAAAAACAGTATGTAATCCAATCTCTGCTGAGTGAAACGCCCTTGCGAACGCTTTTTAGGAATTTAAATAAGTCCTTGTGAACTCAGCGTTAAAATAAAAAACACTAGACAGTATAAATAAAAAACCTTCCAGATTATTCTGAAAGGCTGTATTGTAAGGGTGGAAGCAGTGATTAGTTCACCAAAACATCCTGCAATTCCTCACTCTTCTGGAAGCTGGCTTTCGCGAAAGGACACAACGGAATAATTTTCTTCCCGTTTTTTCTTGCAAAATCTACAGCTGCCAAAAGCATTTCCTTACCTACTCCTTTTCCGTTGTAGGCTTCTTCCACCTCCGTGTGGTCTATAATAAATCGTTCTTCTCCTGCCCAGGTGTAGGTCATCATTCCTGCGCGTCTTCCATCTATGAAAGCTTCAAAACTTCCGTGTTTTTCGTCGTTGTTTTGTTTTACTTCAATCATATTCTATGAGAATTTGGTTAGTATTTCGATATCGTTGGTTAATATTTTATGTACAGGGCAGGCATCTGCAATGGTGTGAAGCCTTTTCATTTGTTCCGGGTCCAAAACTCCATCAAAGCTGATGTCTCTTTTGAAGACGGCTCTTTTGGTTAAAGGAAAATTTTCAAGTTCTACTTCCACATTAATGTTTTCTACATCCCATTCCTTTCTTTCAATGTACATTCTCAGGGTTGCTGCTGTACAGCTTGCCAGGGAAGTTGCCAGAATTTCTAATGGATTGAAACCTTTGTTTTGCCCGCCTTTATCTACAGGTTCATCGGTAATGATGGTATTTTCACCCGCTGTTACCTCTGTATAATATTTTGTTTTTCCTAAACTTGCTTTTACTGTTACCGCCATTATTTTCCAGTGTTGAATTTATAACTTAATGCTCCGGATGGACATTGATCTATCTGATTTTTTAATTCTTCAGGGGTTGCATTTTCTGCTTTTATCCAGGGTCTGTCTTTTGGATTATAGACTTTGGGAAGCAATTTTACACATACAGCCGAGTGGATACACTTTTGAGGCTGCCAGATTACAGTAATGTCGCCGTTGGGATATTCGTGTGTTTCCATATTAATCGTCTTTTAATGATTTTTCGATTCTTCTGTCCGGAATCAGCCATATAAGAGCCACTATATAATAAAAACCTATGGCAATATAAGGATAAAAAAATGAAGTAGCGATTCCAAGGACATAAAATATAATGGATATATTTTCTTTATATTTCGAATGAATGGCTTCCTTTAGCTTAGAACTTTCGCCTTCATATTTGATGATAAGATTTTCCAGAATAGTATAGGCAATAGCACACATCACCAGCCCAATTCCATAAGTAGCCACAGGATTTTTTGCAAAACCAGTGTTACCAATCCATTCCGTAGCAATAGGCATCATAGAAAGCCAGAACAGAAGATGAAGATTGGCCCAAAGAATACCGCCATTTACTTTTCTTACTGCCTGAAACAGGTGATGATGGTTGTTCCAGTAAATTCCTACATAGATGAAACTGAAAATATAAGCCAAAAACTTGGGAACAAGAGGTTTAAGACTCGCCCAGCTGCTTCCTTCCGGTACTTTCAGTTCAAGAACCATGATTGTGATAATGATGGCCAGAACTCCATCACTGAAGGCTTCCAGTCTTCCTTTAGTCATTGTTTTTAATTTCGTTTTTAAAGTTTTCAATCTTTGCTTTCAGCTCACGGAGCATATCAGGATTAATCACTCCGCTTTCAAGATCAAAATTCTCATAGAACTTTGGTAATGAAAAAGTATCCTTGATATCTGCTGCAAATTGAGGGAAAAATGTTTTCGCTGTATTCATAACATTTCCGCCACCATAACCGCCGGGAGAAGTACTCATCAGAAGCATCGGTTTGTTTTGAAATACCTTCACATTAATCCTTGAAGCCCAATCGAAAACATTTTTGAAAGCGGCACTGTAAGACCTGTTATGCTCTGCAAGGGAGCAAATAATTACATCACACTCTTCAATCACCTTTAAAAATTGGTGTGCTTCATCCGGAAATCCTTTCTTTTCAAGATCTACAGAGAAAACAGGCATGGTAAAATCATTTAAGTCAATTAAGTTGATCTCTTCCTCCTGAAAATCCTTTAATACAAACTTTACCAGCTCCCTGTTAATGGAAGTTGATGAAGTGCTTCCTGCAAATGCTAATATTTTCATGGTTTCTTTATCTGATGAGGTTATTTTCTGTTTAAAATGGCTTTGGGTAATGGAACATACTCATCTTCATCACCAGGAACCAAAGGAAAGGCATCATGATTCTGATCATTCCAGTTTACTTTAGCCTGGTCAATTATCTCCTTGTCAGAATTTACAAAGTTCCAGAAGATAAAACGTTCCTCATCGAAAGGTTCGCCGCCGAAAAGATAGACTGTACCATTTTCGCTCATATCAAACTCGCAAAGCTTGGTATCTTTTGCAATCATCAGCTGTTTGGAACCGTAAGAGTTACCTTCTGTTGTTACAGTTCCATCCAGAACATACATGGCAGCTTCTCCATAAAGATCTTTCCCAATGCTGATTTTCTTAGCCTCTTTGGTTTTTATTTCGATGAAAAATAATTTACTGTGTACCGGAACAGGAGAGGTTTTACCAAATGCTTCTCCGGCAATTAATTTATACTGAATCCCATCTTCTTCCCAAACCGGAATTTCATCCGCTTCAATATGATGAAAAGTAGGTTCAGACTGTTCAAGATGTTTAGGAAGGCCTACCCAGATCTGGAATCCGTGAAGTCTCTTGTCGCTGTGTCTTAAATATTCCGGAGTTCTTTCAGAATGTACCACTCCTTTTCCGGCAGTCATCCAGTTTACAGCTCCAGGTTTGATTTCAAGAGCACTTCCGATACTGTCTCTGTGGAAAATCGAGCCTTCAAGCAGATAAGTTAATGTAGATAACCCGATATGCGGATGGGGCGGAACATCAAGGTTTTGATAATCCTTTAATTCCGAAGGTCCCATATGGTCAATAAAAACAAAAGGTCCTACAGCTCTTTTTTCACGGAACGGAAGAAGTCTTCCTACCAGAAAGTTCCCGATATCTGCTGCTTTTTCTTCGATGATAAGTCCAATATTTGACATAATGATGTAATGCTTTTAAGGTTTGTTTAAATAATGTTGATGAAGATTTACAGTTTATCGTATCCGTCAAACTTTTCATCCACGATGCGCTTCCACTCAGGATGTTTTTTGATAAAGGCAAAAACGTAAGGACAGAAAGGAAGAAGTTTTTTGCCGCTTTCTTCAATATAATGCAATGTTTTTTCAACCACTGCGGCAGCAGCTCCGGTTCCACCAAGTTCGGGATCAGCTTCGGTATGGATCAATGCAATTTGATGAGTAGTCTCGCGATAATCAATGAAGGCATGATGCCCGTTCACTTCTATTTCAAATCTTTTGTCCGTTTTTACAAGAGGTATGTTTTCAAATTCCGGTTTCATAATTTTTTGTATTAAAAGTTGATTAAGGTCTTGGTCTAAAGAGATTAACATCTTTTGTATTTAAGAGAAATCTGGTTGAGAAAACAAACCTTATAGGTTTTTGAAACCTATAAGGTTTATATCCCCCAATATTACTTAACATTAATCTTTTACACTTCAACCCGATATAATGATATATAAAGTTAGTAAAAAAGAGAGTATTTAAGATTAAGGAAAATTGAATTCTATCCTTTTAATCTTCAAGGTATCCGAATTTTCCGGTATTGAAATCTTCAAAAGCCTGCATAATTTCTTCTCTGGTATTCATTACAAACGGTCCGTGAGGAAAGATTGGTTCATTTATTGGCTCTCCACTGATAATTAAGACCACTGAGTCTTCCTGAGCCTCAATTGTGAAACTTTCTCCTTCGTTTTTAAATAATGCAAAATGGTCTGCTTTCACATGTTCTTCTCCATTAACGGTAATATTTCCTTCAATCACCAAAGCAGCAGTATTGAAATGGGCAGGAAAATTGAATTCTGCTTTACCACCAGCTTTAAGTTTTGCATTCATCATGTGAATAGGAGTGAAGGTAAAGGCAGGACCTTTGTGCCCGTTAAATTCTCCGGCAATGACTTCTATATATCCATTTTCACCAAGATCCACTTTTTCCATTTTAGAATTTTCAATGGCCTGGTATTTTGGATTACTCATTTTATCTTTTGCAGGAAGATTTACCCAAAGCTGAACCATTTGAAAGATTCCTCCTTCCTTGGCCCATTCCGTTTCGTGATATTCTTTATGAAGAACACCTTTAGCTGCAGTCATCCACTGTACATCGCCTTCTCCAATGATACCGCCGCCGCCGGCACTGTCATGATGTTCTACTTTTCCGCTATAAGCTATGGTTACTGTTTCAAAACCTCTGTGTGGATGAACACCTACACCTCTTGGTCTGTCAGAACCATTGAAATGAAATTTTGAATTATAATCAAGCATAATGAACGGGTCCATTCTCTTCATATCTAATCCATGTATGCCCGGAATAAAGTTATGAACTCTAAAACCGTCACCTACAAAGTGGGCAGGTCTTGGAGATACTACCATTTCTACTTGTTTAGTTGCCATAATATTGTTGATTTTATGTAAACAAAATTACCATACTTATAAGGCACATGCATTGATCTGTGATAAGTTCGTATCAGAAGGTAAGGGTAGTATGTAAAGACCTTGAAAAATCTATCAATCAATCTTTAACTATTCATCTTTCGATTTCATATTCTTCCCATCTGAGATATGAAGTCTCCTAAATACAAATCCTGATAAAATGGTTAATATTCCAATTGTCAGAAAAGTATATCGGAAGGCGTTGTGAGTTTCGCCCTGGATGAGGTCCGAACCTTCATATAACTTTAATACAATCAATCCGAAAGCAATCCCAAAACCAATGGCGAGCTGCTGATTAACTGATATTAAAGAATTACCGCTGCTGGTCTGGAAATTCCGGAGATCTGCAATAGAAATTGTATTCATGGAAGTGAACTGTATAGAGTTAAAAAATCCAAGTATTGCAATAATAGGAACAAACCAATACAACGAAGTATGAATGTCAGGAATAGCCAGCATGCAGATCAGGGTTCCGATAATGAAAGTGTTGACCATTAACGTTTTCCGATACCCATATTTATCCAGAATTTTAATCACAGATGATTTCCCGAATATAGCAGTCAAAGCCATTGGGGCAATAATCCACCCGGATGTTACGGCAGACTGTTTATAAGCAATCTGAATCATCAGGGGAAGGAGTAAAGGAACAGAACTGATTCCTAATCTCGTTGCCAGATTTCCTACAATTCCTACACGAAAAGTTCTCACCTGAAACAGGTTTAAAGGAAAAATAGGATGACCTCCTTTTTTGGCGTGTTTGTAATAATAGTAAAGAAACAGGAACCCAAGGATAAATACAATGAGAACCGGAGTAATATTCTGTATATCTCCGAAAAGTTCCAGTGAAATGGAAAGCAGGAGAGAAGCTGCTGCGAAAATTAAAAAGCCCTTTAAATCAAAATCTACATCATCAGATTTGTAATCAGGCATGAATTTTAGTCCTAAAATAATCCCTAGAAAGCCAATCGGAATATTGATTAGGAATATCCAGTGCCATGAAAGATAATCTACCATATAACCTCCTACCAAAGGTCCGAGAACAGGCCCGATGAGTGCGGGGATAATGGCAAAGTTCATGGCTTTGAGCAATTCATTCTTATCAAAGGTTTTAATGAGTGCCAGCTTTCCGACCGGTGTCATCAAACTTCCTCCAACACCCTGTATAACCCTTGAAATAACAAGGTGGGTGAGGTTTTGAGATAATGAACAGAATAAAGAACCCAAACTGAATAAGATCAATGAAAAAATGAATACTTTCTTTGTTCCGAAACGGTCTGCCAAAAATCCGCTTGCGGGCATAAAGACAGCTAATGTCAATACATAGCTGATAATAGCGTTCTGCATATTCAGTGGAGATTCGTGCAGGTCTTTGGCGATAGATGGAAGGGAAGTATTCAGAATGGTTGAATCCAGCATTTGCATAAAAATAGCAGTAGCCAGAATCAGTGGTAGAATTTTCTTAATAGAGGTCTGTTGAGAGTTTGTTTCTGTCATTTTGTATAGGCTGGAATATTA
>NZ_MAYF01000340.1 GCF_001684955.1 Chryseobacterium contaminans
TTTAGGAATTACCAGGGAAACCTTAAACCGCCTCAAAGGCCAGCAATATAAAGACAATGAGAAAAACCTGTGATAAATAGCACAGGTTTTTTGTATTATACATCACACTTTAGAAGCCTAGTGCCTCATTAACTTTGTTCATCAAAATAAAACAAAATGGACAATACACTTAAACAATGGATAAAATCCACCAATGGAGGCTGGGGATCACTCGTCCTGCGTCTTACTTTAGGAATCGTTTTATTCCCACATGCTGCACAGAAATTATTTGGATGGTTTAACGGTCCCGGATTACAGGGGGAAATGCATTATATGACAACACAGGTTGGATTACCAGGTTGGGTTGCAGCCACTGCAATAGCTGTAGAATGTTTGGGAACCTTTTTTATACTGTTCGGAATCTGGACAAAGATTACATCAATTGCCATTTTCTTTCTATTTACAGGAATGATTGTAGTAGATCATGCTCCCCATGGATTTTTCATGAACTGGTTTGGAAAAATGCCAGCCGGAGCAGAAGGATTTGAATATCACCTATTAGTATTAGGGATGTGCCTCACTTTGATCATACAAGGAGGAGGAAAATACTCAGCAGATCAACTTTCTGCATAAAATCCTAGTAACCATTCCCTTTTTTAATCTTTTAAACCTAAGCAGCTTTTTGCTGCTTTTTTTTCATTTATACTTCATATTTCCGTAACACTTTTACTTTATTACATAAAAAAAATTTACTTCATTTCAAAATCTTATCAGGAAAAAAATCTTAAATAAATCACAAAAAGCCATTCTCTTTAATGCCAATAATATGATATAAATCAATTTCATACAAAATCAACTCAAAATTTACGACTAAAAAAAGCATCCGATTTTGCCCATTTTATGCGGTAATTATTTATGTTATCTTTTTGTAATATAACAAAAACAAATCTCTTCTTTTTGAAATATTTTATTTTTTATTCCTATCTTTGCTTAACATTTCTTTAACTATAATTATTTATATTTATGGTTACCTAGATTGTGCCGGCTTGTTTATAACGAATAAGAAAATAAACCGAATACTTTAATAACATTTGAATAATCAACAAATGTTTGTTGAAAAATTATTATCGAATTTTATTTATGATTGAAAATATATCATAAATTTATTATTTTTATTCATGCATAATGAACAATCAGTCTTTATCCTCATTAGATTGATGTTTTAATGCAAAATCGCATATTATTATTTTAATACTAAATGCAATGAAAAACTTGACCATTATTGGGCTTATGCCTTTTGAAAAGCCGGACACCTATTTCAACTCTAATTACCTTAGGGCCAAGTATATACTGTTAAATAATTTTCAACAGATAGCCTTTATTATTAAAAATCTAATAAAAACCAATTTTATGATTTTGTAATAATCTATTTTTCTTTGTTTCAAAGACTTATATCCTTTTTACAAAATCCTTACTAACATATCACGCCATGAAAAACTTAACCATTATTGGACTAACGCCTTTTGAAAAGCCGGATGTCAACCTTATGCCTAAATTGCATCAGGCGGGTATATTTCCTGTCCTCAGCTTAGGCCAAGAGTTAACGACCGCCCAGGCAGCCCTCAGTCAACTTGAAGAAACAAATTTACCCGCTTATGGGATCTATGTTTCTAATGAACAATTTTCAGCACTTCAAGTTCCGGAAAATGTAAGATTTGCGATCTTACCATTTGGAATGACCGTTTCTCAAAATCCAGATCTGGATATCATTTATCAGGTAACCAGCTTGGAAGAAGCAAAACAAGCTGAAGAATCAGGAGCCAAAGGAATCATCATCAAAGGAAATGAAGCGGGAGGTCACATCGGCTATGAATCAACTTTTGTATTGTTCCAGCGCATTATCAATGAAATTAAAAGCATTCCGGTTTGGGTACAGGGGGGAATAGGACTCCATACTGCCGCAGCCGTAAAAGCCTTGGGAGCAACAGGTGTTGTACTGGACAGCCAGCTTGCTTTATTCCCTGAAAGCTCTGTTCCCAAAGACATCAAAGATTTGTGTTCAAAACTTAATGGAACTGAAACTAAAATTATTGCCGATCACAGAGTATTAGTAAGGCCTAATTCACCTTCATTACCGGATGATATTAGCGCTGAAGATCTTCAACAGTATTTTACAGATCTTGACATCAGCAAAAGTTATATCCCAATGGGCCAGGATATTTCGCTGGCAACAGACCTGTATGAAGAATTCAGAACACTGAAAAAACTGGCTTTCGGGCTTAAAGAAGCTATGCACGGCCACTTGAAACAGGCAAAAGCCCTTCAGGTGATCAACCAAAACAATCCGTTAGCACAGGAACTTGGATTAAAATATCCAATCGCACAAGGACCGATGACCCGTGTAAGTGATGTTCCCGGATTTGCCAATGCAGTAGCAGAAGCAGGGGCCTTACCTTTTGTTGCTTTATCTTTATTGAAAGGAAACTCAGCAAAATCTTTGGTAATGGAAACCAAGGAACTGGCAGGCAACAAAACATGGGGTGTAGGAATTTTAGGATTTGCCCCTCAGGAACTAAGAGATGAACAGACGTCTTACATCCTTGAAGCTCAACCACCTGTCGTTTTAATTGCTGGCGGAAGACCTGCACAGGCTAAAATATTTGAAAAAGCAGGAATAAAGACATTCCTGCATGTTCCATCTCCTGCCCTGTTGGATATTTTCCTAAAAGAAGGTGCCAAGAGCTTTATTTTTGAAGGCCGTGAGTGTGGTGGACACGTTGGTCCATTATCCAGCATGGTTCTTTGGGAAAAACAGATTGAACGCATCTTAAAAGAAGACCATCCGGAAAATATCAGCGTATTTTTCGCAGGGGGAATCCATAATGATTTTTCAACAGCATTCGTTTCCATTATGGCTGCTCCATTAGCTGCCAGAGGAGTAAAAGTGGGAGTTCTGATGGGTACTGCTTATCTGTACACTCAGGAAGCTGTACAAACCGGAGCCATTCAGGAAGAGTTCCAGTTACAGGCGATGCAGGCTAAGGATACCGTTTTATTAGAAACAGCACCCGGTCACGAAACCCGTTGTTTAAATACAGCCTTTGCGAACCACTTCAATACGGAGAAAGCTAAACTATTAGCAGCCGGAACCGATAAAAAAGAAGTTTGGGAAAAGCTGGAAAAACTTAACGTGGGCCGTTTAAGAATTGCCGCTAAAGGAATTGAGCGCCAGGGAGATCAGTTAGTCAACATACCTAAAGATGATCAGCTAGACCTTGGAATGTACATGATTGGGCAGATCGCTACCATGCACAACAAAGTGCTTACCCTTGAAGAGCTTCACCAAAATGTCAGTATCAACAATTACGAATATATTCAAAACGCTGAATTATCAGAATTACCAACATCCAGCGAAAAGCCTTTAGATATCGCTATCGTAGGAATGGAATGTATCTTCCCAGGTGCTAAAAACCTGGATGAATTCTGGAGAAATATCATCTTAGGAAAAGACAGCGTTACCGAAGTTCCGGATGAAAGATGGAACAAAGAACTTTATTATAAACCGGATTCAGATGAAGCGGATGTATCTCACTCAAAATGGGGTGGTTTCATTCCAAAAATAGACTTTGATCCACTTGCATTCGGTATTCCGCCACAATCATTAGCCGCTATTGAGCCTACACAATTGCTTACTTTATTGGTAGCAAAACGTGCTATGGAAGATGCCGGATATGGTGAAAAACACATTAATAGAGAAAACATCTCTGTAATTATCGGAGCTGAAGGCGGTAATGACCTTGCCAACAGCTATAGTTTCAGAGGATATTATAAACAAGTCTTCGGAGAACTTCACGAAGAAGTAAAAGAAGCCTTCCCACATACTACAGAGGATTCTTTCCCTGGTATTTTGGCCAATGTGATCGCAGGTAGGATTACGAACCGTCTGGATTTAGGCGGAAGAAACTTTACTGTAGACGCAGCTTGTGCATCGTCTTTGGCAGCCCTGGATTTAGCTTGTCAGGAACTTGTATTAGGAAAATCTGATATGGTTCTTGCCGGAGGGGCAGATTTACACAATGGAATTAATGATTACCTGATGTTCTCCAGCACCCATGCCCTTTCCAGAAAAGGAAGATGTGCTACATTTGACAGTGAGGCAGACGGAATTGCCCTTGGAGAAGGAATTGCAATCCTTGTTCTGAAAAGATATGAAGATGCCATCAACGATGGTGACCGTATTTATTCAGTAATCAAAGGAGTTGGCGGATCCAGTGATGGTAAAGCTCTTGGTTTAACTGCTCCTAGAAAAGTAGGTCAGGTAAGAGCATTAGAACGTGCTTATACTCAGGCAGGAATCAGTGCTGCATCTGTAGGATTGGTAGAAGCTCACGGTACAGGAACTGTTGTTGGAGACAAAACAGAATTAAGTGCTTTAACGAATTTATTCAGCCGTTCAGGTGCATTACCGGGACAGACGCATTTAGGTTCCGTGAAAACGCAGATCGGACATACTAAATGTGCTGCAGGATTAGCAGGTTTAATCAAAGCTTCTCTTGCTGTTTACCATGGTGTGAAACCTCCTACCCTTCACCTTAAAAATCCGAACGCTTATTATAACGCACAAACCAGTCCATTCTCTTTCCACGCTGAAACAGGATTATGGACGGAGAAAAACCGTTATGCAGGAGTCAGTGCTTTTGGATTTGGGGGAACCAACTTCCACACTGTCATTGCCAACCATCCGAAAAAAGATGATTCTATTGCGATGCAGTCGTGGCCTTCAGAGTTATTTGTATTCCGTGGGGATACTTATGAAGAAGCAAAAGGACAATCAAGCCAGATCAAAACATTATTGGAAATCAATGATGAGATTCCATTAAAAGATATTGCTTACAGCTTAAGCATCAGTTCAGAAAAGCCGATTCAGTTCAGTATTGTAGCTGATACCGCTGTGGATCTGATGATGAAAATTGAGTTAGTATTGGTAGGAATTGAAACCAAAGATACTTTCACAGTCAGCAAAAAAGAAGGGAAAGTAGCCTTCACATTCCCTGGACAAGGAAGCCAGAGAATCAATATGGCCCGTGATTTATTCGTAGTCTTCCCGGCTATGCGTAAGGTGATTGACAATTATCCTGAGCTTGAAAAAGTAGTTTTCCCTTCTACAACCTTCAATGAAGCAGATTTAAAACAACAGAAAGAAACCATTAAAGATACCCGTTTAGCACAACCGCTTTTAGGAATTGTTGATCTTGCATTAGCCAAATTCTTAGAATCATTAGGAATTATTCCTGATATGCTGGCTGGTCATAGCTATGGTGAATTACCTGCTTTGTGTTTCTCAGGAGTATTTGCAGAAGATCAATTGGTTGATTTAAGTATCCAGAGAGCTCAATCTATCCTAAACTCAGTAGAAGGTGGTGATCCGGGTTCTATGTTAGCTGCAAGTGCTACTCACGAACGTTTACAACCGATCATTGCTAAAGTGGAAGGATGCTATCCGGTTAATTTCAATGCTCCTACTCAATGTGTTATCGCAGGAACTACAGAAGCCATCAATAAGCTATTGGAAGTCCTTAAACAGGAAGGTATTTCTGCTAAAAAATTAGAAGTAGCATGTGCATTCCATAGTCCGTTATTGGCTAAATCAAAAGAATTGTATGCTGACGTATTAAAAGACGTTCCTTTTGAGGAAATGCAGATCCCAGTATGGTCAAATACAACAGCAGAAGTATATCCTTCGAACCCTGCAGACATTAAAGAAAGACTGACTGAACATTTGGTACAGCCTGTAAGATTCGTGGAACAGATGCAGGCGATGTATAACGACGGTGCAAGAATCTTCATCGAGGTAGGACCTGGAAAAGTTCTTACAGGATTAGCAAAATCATGTATTGAAAAAGACCAGTTGACTTTATATGTTGAAGACAGCAGCCGTAATAAATTCACTCATTTATTGTGCATGTTGGCACAGTACTTAGGAACCGGACGCAGCTTCAATATTGAGAAACTTTTCGATGGCCGTTTCGTTCAGCTTGTGGATATCAATCAGCCTGAGTTGTACAAGAAAAGCCCTGCCATCTGGCGTGTTAACGGACAAGCTGCACATCCGACAACAGGTTCATTGCCTGCTAATGGTGCACTCCCTATTATAAACCCTATTCCCATGAACAATTTTACTACTCATAATACGCAAGCTCCTGCACCGGAAAGCCTATCTACGGCAGAACGTATGCTGCAGGAATATTTGAACAGCATGAAATTAATGATACAGGCACAACGTGATGTGATGCTTTCCTTTATGGGACAGAATCCTCAGGTGAATCCATTGCCTGTTTACAATACGCCAATGCCAGCTCCTGTTCCTGAACGTACAATTCCTGTACAGCAGGTTCAACAAACAGCAACTGTTGCTGTAGCTGCTACTGCCGTTGCTGTAAAAGCTGCTCCTACCAGAGATATCAAAGCATTATTACTACAGGTGGTAAGTGATAAAACAGGATATCCTCAGGAAATGCTGGGTATGGAAATGGACCTTGAAGCTGATTTAAGTATCGACTCTATCAAAAGAGTGGAAATCATCGGAACGCTTCGTAACGAACTGGGAACATTAGCGAAAGGCAACACCAATGAAGATATGGTGATGGAACAATTGGCAGGAATTAAAACTCTAAGCGGATTAGTTTCATGGCTTACTGAATTCTCCGGAGCAGATACAGCTGCAGCAACTCCAGAAAAAAACGGAACTGCACCTGAGGTCTCTTCAAAACCACAAGCAAAATCTGCATTATCACTGGAAGACCTTCAAAACGCTATTCTGAATATCGTAAGCGAAAAAACAGGGTATCCAAAAGAGATGTTAGGATTAGATTTAGATTTGGAAGCAGACCTTAGCATCGATTCTATCAAGCGTATGGAAATCATTGCTGATCTTAAAAACAAGATCGGTTTTGGTGAAAATCTTGAACAGGCTGATGATGTCATGGAAAAACTGGCAGCCATTAAAACCCTTCGCGGATTGGCAAGCTGGATCAGTGAAATGAGCGGTGAAACCAATGACGTAAAAAACGAAGTAAAGGAAGAAGTAACTTCTGAAGCTACAAACAATGTATTATCACGTCTTCGTTTTGACATCACTCCTACCGATGCTTCATCCGTACAAAATACGGATATTCTGCAAGGAAAACGTTTCGCCATCACTCAGGATGACACCCAACAAACCTCAGCCATTAAAGCTGAATTGGAAAAACACGGAGCTATCGTAGAATTGGTTAACGCAGACAAAGATCTTTCACATGTTGACGGATTAATCATGCTAGACCTGTTCTCAACAACTGATAAACCAAGCATTATCGATCATGTTGATTTAATTAAAAAACTTGACTTTGACAAAGCAAAATGGGTGTATCTGATCTCTGATATTGCAGCTCACATTCAGGAAATCAATGATGTAAGTGTATTACGTCATCACCAAGGTTATCCTGGACTTTTCAAAAGTTTAGCAAGAGAATTCGATCATACCACTTGCAGATTCATCAGCTTAAGTACTCCTCAGGAAGTAGATCAGATCGCTGATATTACTTTAAAGGAAATATTAACCAACGATAAACCTGCTGAGGTTATTTATAAAAACGAGCAAAGACACAAGGTAGATATCATCCCTTCTCCATTGTCAACAAGTTTAAATGAAGCACACATTCAGTTAGATCAGAAATCAGTAGTACTGGTATTAGGCGGAGCACAGGGAATCACTGCAGAATTGGTGAAACATATGTCTCAGGCGTATCCATGTACTTATATCTTAGTAGGAAGATCAGCAGATCCAAGAAATGAAGCTTCTGCTAAAGAATTTGAAGGAATGAAGACTAAGGAAGAAATCAGAGCTTACTTAATTAAGTCCGGAAAATTCACCTCTCCAGCTGAAATCGAAAAAGAAACCACGAAAATTTTCAAAAATAATCAGATCCTACGCACGATCCGTGATATGGAAGCGCTTGGAAACACTATTATTTATCAATCTCTAGACCTTTGTGACGAAGAAGGATTAAGTAATTTAATCAGCAGTATTTACGAAAAATACAACCGTTTAGACGGAGTAATCCACGGAGCAGGTCTTTTAGAAGATAAATTATTCAAACAAAAGACGACTTCTTCTTTCGGACGTGTATTTGATACCAAAGTAAAACCACTTCGTGTATTGGCTGAACAGCTTCGCACAGACTGCCAGTTCGTTGTTTTATTCTCAAGTATCGCATCCGTATATGGTAACAAAGGCCAGACAGATTATGCGGCTGCCAACAGTGTACTGGATGATTACGCTAACGCTCTGAATAAAAGACTGCAAGGAAAAGTAATCTCTATCAACTGGGGACCTTGGAAAGGAGCAGGAATGGTTTCTTCCACCCTTGAGTCTGAATACGAACGCAGAGGAATTTCCATGATCCCATTGGATGAAGGAAAAGAAATCTTCCTTAACGAAATAAAATACGGAACTGAAAGCCAAGTGCTTATCATGTCAGGAAATAATTGGTAACCCTCTGTATACACTAAACATGAAAAAAACAGATGTTGCTGTAGTTGGACTATCCTGCGTCTTTCCCGGGGCGCAGGATGCCCATACTTTTTGGCAGAATATTGTCAATAAAGTAGACTCTACCCAATCCGCTCCGGCAGATAGGATAGATCCGGTGCATTTTAGTGATGCCACCAACCCTGTCGATCGTTTCTATTGCCAACGAGGCGGGTTTATTCCTGATTATGAGTTTAATCCTACCACTTTTGGAATTTTACCCCTTGCGGT
This sequence comes from Chryseobacterium contaminans, assembly GCF_001684955.1. Lineage (GTDB taxonomy): Bacteria > Bacteroidota > Bacteroidia > Flavobacteriales > Weeksellaceae > Chryseobacterium > Chryseobacterium contaminans. Next base: position 8,780 of record NZ_MAYF01000340.1, read on the forward strand.
GGAAGGAACAGAACCTGATCATTTACTGACCCTTGATTTAGTTCAAAAAGCTTTAGAAGATGCCGGAGTATTTCAAAAGAATATTTCCCTTGAAAAAGCAGGAATTATCATCGGGAAAGGAAATTATACCGGGCCGGGAGCTACCCGTGCCATTGAAATTGTAAGAACCGGAGAACAGATTTCCTCCTTATTGCAGGAATTGCTCCCTCAGGTTTCTTCTGCTGATATTGAAAAAGTAAAACATGCTTTCCAGGAACGCAAAGGACGTTTCGCTGCTGATACTGCCATGGGATTAATTCCCAATCTGGTAGCGTCATTGGTAGCCAACCGTTTTGACCTTGGAGGCGTTGCTTTTACCGTGGATGCTGCTTGTGCCAGTGCTTTAATCGCTGTAGATCACGCTGTACAGGAACTTCAGAGAGGACGTTCCGATATGATGATCGCCGGAGGTGTTCACACCGGACAAAATGCTGCGTTCTGGAGTATTTTTGCTCAATTGGGAGCAATGTCCCGTCAACAGCAGATCAAGCCCTTCAGTATGGATGCTGATGGATTACTGATTGGCGAAGGATGTGGTTTCGTCGTTTTAAAACGATTGGAAGACGCCGTTCGCGATCAGGATAAAATCTATGCAGTGATCAAAGGGGTGGGAGTAAGCAGTGACGGTAACGGAACCAGCGTGATGAGCCCATCCGTAAAAGGTCAGCTGAAAGCTTTAGAACAAGCCTGGATCAATGCTGATCTCGATAAAAATAAAGTAGGTTACCTTGAAGCTCATGGTACCGGAACTCCGCTTGGAGATAAAACCGAACTTCAGACCTTAGCACAGTTCTTCGGAAAAGAAGAATCTGCTCCAGTGGCTGGAATCGGTTCTGTAAAATCCAATATCGGGCATGCCATGCCGGCTGCAGGAATCGCAGGACTGATTAAAACCTGTCTTGCTTTACACCACGATACTTTACCGCCAACATTGTACTGTGAAAATCCAACGGCAGAAATGCAAAATACAAGATTTGAACCGGTACAGGAAGCCAAAAACTGGTCAACAACAGGGCTTCCAAAAGTAGCAGCGGTTAATGCTTTCGGGTTTGGAGGAATCAATGCACACGTTGTTCTTGAAGGCTATGATATGCCTAAAAAAGACAAGGTATTGCTATTGGCCAGACCTACACATGAAGAATTGGTTTCTGCATTACAAAATAACGATACCACTTTAGGAGAAGGAGATTTCAGAGTAGCCATATTCGATCCTACACCTGCAAGAATAGAAAAAGCCCTTAAAATCGTTTCTAAAAACCTGATCTGGAAAAACAAGCAGGACATCTGGTACACTTCTACTCCATTATTAAAAGATGGTGGAAAAGTAGCCTTTGTATTCCCTGGTTTGGATGGCCTGGCAAAAGGTGAAGTGGAAAGTGTAAGCCGTTATTTCGGATTAACAGCGCCTATAGAAACCGAAGGTGAAGGTCTTTTAACCGATGCTTTAAATATATTCAACAACTGCAGTATCCTTGACAATTCATTGAAAAAACTGGGCATTATCCCAGATATGAATGCCGGACACAGTTTAGGAGAATGGCTGGCAGGATATTCATCAGAGTTAGCAGAAGCCAATTCTGTAAAAGCCTTAATTGATGTTCTGAATCCGGAAACTTTTGAATTAAAAGACTCCAAGTTCATTGCCATCGGTGCCGGAATTGATGTGGTACAGCCTTTTATTACTGAAATTTCAGACCTGTATATTTCCAATGACAATTGCCCTAATCAGGTCATTCTTTGCGGGAGCAATGCTGCATTGGATGAATTGGTTCCGCAATTAAAATCAAAACAGATCTTCCATCAGGTACTGCCGTTCCAATCCGGATTTCACTCTCCATTTATCGCTGATAAACTGGATGTGATCCTTGCCGGAATGGAAAAAGCACAGTTCCAGAAAACGAAGATTCCATTATGGTCTGCTACGACTTTAGAACCTTATCCGGCAGATCAGGCAGCGATCAGAAAACTGAGTGCCGAGCATTTGGTAGAGCCTGTCCGTTTCCGTGAACTGACAGATAAATTATATGAAGAAGGTGCCAGAGTATTCATCCAGGTAGGTACTGGCGGACTGATCGGATTTATTGATGATACGTTGAAAGGAAAAGCATTCAGCACCATTCCTTCCAGCATCCCTACCCGTTCTGCATTGGCACAGTTACAACGTGTTGTCGCGTCATTATTTGTAGAAGGGAAAACCATTGCTCTTGATTTCTTAGAAGTTCAGCAGCAATCAAAAAAATCATCAGGAAAAGGCATTAAACTGGAATTAGGCTCGCCTATTATCAGAAATTTTAAAGAAGTAAAAGCCTTAGCACAAGCCTTTGAAACACCAAAACAATATACTGCCTCAGCTTCAGCCATGACTGCCAAAAGTGGTCATCCATTGGTACAGGCATTCCAGGACAATGTGAATGATATGATCCGTATGCAGGAAGAAGTTCTTACTTTATTCCAGAACCGTCCGGAGATTACGATGCCACGTCCTGCCCAGGTTGCTCCTGTAGCACAGCACGCTGCTCCACAAGCACCAAGAAGTATAACCTTCTCAAAAGATCTGTATGTTACGCTTGAAAGTCATCCATACCTGATTGACCACAGCTTATTGAGACAGCCAAAAGGATGGGCTCATGTAGCGGATATGGAACCGGTCATCCCGATGACCATGATCTTTGAGCAGCTTGCTGAAATTGCAGAAGCAGAAGTCCCGGGAACACAGGTTCATAAAATCATGAATGTAAGTGTATTCCAATGGATGAACGTTGCCCAGCCTTTTGAGAAAACCGTGAAAGGACAATGGCGTGGCGAAAACCATGCATATCTCGATATTGAAAACTTCGCCAATGCTGAAGTGATCTTAAAATCTTCAGCCGTTCCTACTCCAACCTTCAACCTTTCCATTGGTGACCTTTTACCGATTGAAAGAACGCCTGAAGAAATCTATGATGCCCACATGTTCCATGGAGAGAAATACCAGGGAATTACAGAGGTTTCAGCGGTTGGAAACAAAGGAATCATTGGAAAGATCAAAGGAAACGGCGGAAAAGGATCTCTGCTGGACAATGCCGGACAATTATTCGGACTTTGGCTGCAGCTTACTTTAGTGAAAGACCGTATCGCCTTCCCGGTGAAGATCAGAGATATTGAATTCTTTGGCGATATGCACGATCAGGATGGTATTTTTGAATGTACCTGTATGCTTACTGAGCTTAATGATGAATTTGCCATCGCAGATATTATTCTGAAAAGAGACGGAAAAGTATGGTGCGCCATCACAGGATGGCAGAACAGAAGACTGGAAATTGATGCCGCGTTATGGAATGTTTCCATGTCGCCACTGCACAACCGTCTTTCTGAAGAAATCGCTCCGGAAGTATTCTTCTTCCACCAGGCTTATACCAGAGTCGCTTCATGGGATTTCATCCTGAAAAGATATTTCAACCAAACGGAAAAACAGCATCACCAGCAATTATTACCCAACAAGAAGAAAAACTGGATGGTAAGCCGTGTGGCAGTGAAAGACGCCGTGAGAAACCTTCTTCGTAAGGAAAAAAATCATGCCTGCTTCCCGATCACCTTCGAAATCCGTTCCGATGAAGTGGGGAAACCTTACCTCATCAGTGATTTTACAGAAGACATCCATATTTCATTGGCTCACAAAGGAAAAGAAGCTGTGGGAATTGCGAGATATGGCAAATCTGTAGGAATTGATATGGAAATCATGGAAGAACGCAGCGAAGGATTCTATGATCTGGTATTTACAGACCATGAATTAGCCTTATTAAAAGGAAAAGACCAGGCAGAATGGACCACCCGTTTCTGGGTAGCCAAAGAGGCTTACGGAAAGTTCTTAGGAACCGGACTGAAAGGGAATCCAAAAGCCTTCGAAGTCGAACACATAAAAGACGATCACTTGTGGATCAACAACATTGAAATCAAAACTGTTAAACATAAAAATTATATTATCGGATGGACACTGTAAACGCAACATTAAAAATGAACCACGAAGAACTTTTTACTTTATTAAAAGGTTTTATTACTGAAGTGATAGGGGCTGAATTTGTAGAGGAGATGGATATTACTCCGGAAAGTTCATTCACCAAAGATCTTGAAATGGACAGCATCGAGATTGTCTCTTTCTCTGAAAAGATCAAGGCGCATTTTGGCGATCAGATCGACTTTACAGGTTGGTTATCTTCTATGGATCTTGACCAGCTTATTAATCTTGACCTTAGTATGATCATCAATTATATCTACGAATGCCAATAATCACTGTCAATAACAGACAAGTTCATATACAGGAACTCAATAAAGGAGCCGAACAAACCGTGGTCTTAATCCACGGTATGTTCAGTAACCTGTCCATTTATTATTTTAATATTGCCCCTATTCTGGCAAAACATTTCCATGTGGTGATGTACGATCTGAAAAGTCACGGTATGAGTGAACGCTTTTTGGATGGATACGACCTCGACAACATGTCATCCGATCTGATAGGTTTAATAGATCACCTTCAACTGGAAAAAGTACATCTTGTAGGCTATAGCTTCGGCGGTCTTATTGCTTTAAAGACAGCCTTAACATATCCTGAACGCATTAATCAACTGGTGGTGATGGAAGCTCCGGATCCGCAGGACGAAAAAGCCCGTAATATCATTGATGAATACAGCAAAGAATTCCTTGAGCATTATGTAGCCAATTTTACAGATACCACCAAAGTCCAGATGGGCAAAAGACAAATGGAAAAGAATCATCGTATGTATGAGTTTCTGTTTAATCAAACCAGCATCAAAGCAGATATGATTAAGGAAAAACATTTCCTTGGGGAAGCAGATTTCAATCAACTGAAAGCTTCCACTTTATTGCTTTACGGTGCTGATTCCAACTGCAGGCCTACAGGAGAATGGCTGCAGTCTCAAATCGGTTCGTCCGAGCTTGAATTGATTTCCGGCGATCACAATATTCCCATCCAGGAACCTCAGCTCATTGCAGAGACGATCGCCCAGTTTTTATCTAATATTTTAACGAAAAACCATGGCTAAATTTGCATTTATAGTTCCCCCCTTAACAGGACATGTGAATCCTACCCTAAGCATTGGTGCTACCTTGTTGGAAAGAGGGCATGAAGTAGCCTGGATCAGCCTTGACCCTACTTTAGAGGCTAAACTTCCGGAGGGCGGAAAATTATTGCTGATCCAATACGATCAGACCGATGAAGAAAAGAAAGAAAGCGAACAATATCTTGATATTATTTCCAAAAAAGTAGTCTACGGAATAGACAGCGTGAAGTTCCTTTACGAAGAAGTTCTTATTCCACTGAACAGACATTGCTATAATGGGATTGTGGCTTTATTAAAGACCTACCAACCCGATCTAATTATCGGTGACCACCAGTTATTTGCTGCACCTGTTGCTGCAAAAGCTCTTGGAATTCCTTGTGCAACTTCCGTTACCGCTCCGGCTGCCATTAAAATCATGAATGAGCTGCCTAAAGTTCACGAATGGGAAGTGAATCAAATCATCGATTTACAGAAAGAATTAGGCTTCCATGAAGAGCGTTCTCTGGCCACTTCAGATCTTCTGACCCTTGTTTTAACTTCAACGTATTTCTTTGGGGATATGGACGATTTGGAACCTCAATACAAATTCACAGGACCCGTTCTTACTGAAAGACGAATCTCTTGCGAATTCGATTGGGACAGATTGAAAAATGCCACCAATAAAAAGATTTTAGTAAGCATCGGAACCACTTTCGATCACGATCATAAAAAAGCATTCTTCCAAAAGGTTGTAGATGCTTTTAAAGACGAAGATTTAACGGTTGTAGTCGTTTCTGATCCGCAGCTTTTCGAGCAGTGGCCGGATAATTTTATGGTGTACCAGCAGGTTCCGCAACTGGATCTGTTACCTCATCTTGATGGCGTGGTTTGCCATGGCGGTCACAATACCGTTTCTGAAACCTTATCCAACGGGATTCCTTTGGTAGTGATTCCTATTGCGTATGACCAGTCGCACGTTGCAGGACGTGTAGTGCGTACAGAAGCAGGTGAACGATTGAACTTTAACAGATTTAAAGCTAATCACCTGAGAGAAGCAGTACAACAAATTTTAAATAACCCGAGCTACCGTGAGGCGGCTCAAAAAGTAGGACAATCTTTTATGGAAGCAGGAGGAGCATCTACAGCAGCTAATTTATTGGAAGAAGCCATCACAAAGGCTTCCAAACACGAAAAACCATCTAAATTTTTATTCGTTGTTCCGCCGTTTTTCGGACATGTGAGCCCTACATTAAGTGTGGGAGCAAGCCTTATTGCCCGTGGCCACGAAGTAAAATGGTTCGGTATTACGCCTTTAGACAGCAAACATATTCCGGAAGGAGGCTCTTACTTCTACCCTGAAGAAGATCTTATTCCTTATCAGGACGAAATTGCCCGCATTTTAAAAAGACAGGATGACGGTCCAGCTTGTTCAGGTCCTGAAGTCATGAAACTGGCATTGGAAGAAACGTATGTTCCTTTCGCTAAAATGATGATGCCGGGGTTAACGAGATTAACAGAAAGCTGGATGCCTGACGTAATTGTGAACGACTGTATCACCTTCGGAGGTGCGCTTTTCGCTCACAAGCATCATATTCCTTGTGTAACCACAACACCTGTTCCACCGGATGTGATGGGAGATACTGAAAAAAGTGCTCCTAAAATCTGGGAATGGCAGCAAAATCTGATCAAAGATCTACAAAAAGAAGTTGGAATTCATGAGGAAGGAATTTATATTCATTCCCATAAACTGAATATGGTCTTTACTTCACAGGCTTTTGCAGGTTTTGATACCGTACCTTCTCACATGAAATTTGTAGGCCCGGTAAAAGGTCGTCCGAATGATGCGCCATTTGACTGGGATAAATTAAATGCTTCTACTACTCCAAAAATCTTCGTATCACTGGGGACTTTATTGGTAGACATCAGAAAAGCTTTCTTTGAAAAGATCATCGCAGCATTTAAAGACCAGCCGGTTACCATTATTGCCGCTACTCCACCGGAAATCTTTGAAGAATGGCCGGAGAACTTTATTGTGAACAGCTTCGTACCTCAATCCGCGGTGATGCAGAGAATGGATATGGTGATCTGCCACGGCGGTTTCAATACGGTGAATGATACTTTCCGTAATGGATTACCGATGTTAATCACGCCTATCGCTTACGACCATTTCCATATTGCGAAATTAATTGAGCAGGCAGGCTGCGGAATCAGCATCCGATACAAAAGACTTCGTGTAGAAGCCCTTCGTGAAACTGTTTTTGAATTACTGGAAAATCCTAAATACAGAGCAGCTGCGAAAGAAGTTCAAAATACTTTCCATCTTGCCGGAGGTAATGATAAAGCAGTAGAATTGCTGGAAAACTTTGTACAGGAACATTCCACTTTAGCATCTGTCTAGCTTATGAAAAGAAGATTGTTATTTGGCGAACGAATGTTACTGGGAGACGGAACAGAACCGTTCAATGCGGTAATCCCTTTCAGGCTCAGAGGTACCTTTGCATTAAAGGATATCCAGCAGGCTTTGGCTCAGATCCAGCAAAAACATCCGTGGTTAAGGGCACTTATTGCTCACGATGATCAAAATATCCCCTGGTTTGATGTTCCTGAAAACCCGATCTCCATTCCGGTACGAATTATTGCCAGACAAGGAGAAGATCAGTGGCAGGAAGAATCCAGAAGGGAATGGAATACTTTATTCGATCCTAAAAAATTACCTCTTATCCGGTTTGTCTGGATCAAGGGGGAAGACGTTTCTGACATGCTTTTTGCGTTCCACCATTGTTTATGCGATGGTGGTTCTGCAATGGCTTTTCTCTACGAATTTTTAAAGGTATTGGATAATCCAAAGGCTGATATTGGGATAGAAAACCCTATTTTAGGTATTGAGGACGTGGTTCCGGCAAATATTTTAAACAGCAGAAAGCAAAAATTAAAGGCCAGATTCATCGGAAGATTAGCGGCTACAGCCATTAAGGTTATTCCTACCGGTAAAAAATCTATTGACCGTCAAAATGACTATTTAATCAGTTGGAAAATAGATGAAACGGTAAGCCAGCAGCTGATTTCCTATTGCAAAGCCAATGGGGCTACCGTGAACACGTTCTTAAGTGCTGCTTTGCTTCAGGCTTTCAAGAAAGTAAAAGGAGCCGGAGCTTTCAATAAAGTGTCCTGTCCTGTAGATATCAGACGTTTTGCTACCCAGGTTAAAAGCGATCATATTTTTGCTTTTGGATTGATGATCGTAGTTTCTGCCAATGAAAAACTGAGCTTTATAGAGAACTTACATGCGATGCAGGCTTCTGTAGAACGTAAAACTTCTAAGCTTGACCCTTATATTACCATGATGGTGATGGAATCCGGACATGATGCGTTGAATAATTTCACCAAACTTTTAAAGAACGGAAAATCCTCTAATGACTGTATGTTTTCCAATCTGGGACGCATTCAGATTCCTCATGAGTATAAAGAATTTTCGGTAGATACTATTTTCAGCCCGTCTGTGATTGGTCCGCTGGGCAATACCACCACACTGGTAGTTTCTACCTACCGTGGGAAAATGGATTTTTCATTTGTAGGAAGTGAAGGCTATTTGCCGTATACCGATGCCCTGGCCATCCGAGATGAAATCATGAAGATTATTAAGCTGCAACTGGAATATATCGCCGTATCATGATCAAAAGAAAACTAATGATGGTGGAAAGGATCATGTATGTAGATCCCGAAACCCCTGTAAACTGCGTATTTGCAGCGAAAATAAAAGGAGAAATTCCGGAGCAGAATTTTAAAACTGCTCTGGAAAAAATCCAGAAGAAACATGCCTTGTTAAGAGTGGTTATAGACTCTAAAAGTGAGAAATACCCGTTTTTTATAGAAGAAAAAGACATCGCTCCTATCCCACTCCGCATTGTAGAAAGAAAAACAGATGAAGACTGGCTTACCGAGTCTCAGAAAGAATGGAAAATCTTA
>NZ_MAYF01000341.1 GCF_001684955.1 Chryseobacterium contaminans
TTTTATTCCTTATATTGAGAAAATCCTGTTAATTTGAAAATCCCTGAGAAAAAACAGATTAATTTTACAAGCTCAAAATCACTCCATTTTCTTTCAATTGCTGCATTGGTTTTGAGAACCAGAATAATTCAAAATCTTCAAAATTTTCTTCAAACTGATTCTTAAGTTGCTGAACAGTAGGTTTTTTCTGATTGTCAATAGAATGTTCTTCCAAAATATTCATCAGCCATTCTGCTTTGTCCTGTTCCATTTCAACCTTGATGATATTGGTTTTTAGATGGAATGTAAGAAGCGTATATGTACCAGAATATTTCTTTTTATTTTTTACGCGATTCTCAGCGATTACGTTTTTGGTTAAAAAGACAACTTTTGAATTACCTTTAATTTTAAAATCCTCCTCTTCCAATAAACTGTCATGAATATAATCGGGATGGATAGTGGTTCTTGGAATTTTAAAATCAAACCATTCCTGAAGGGGAAGGTCAAAATTAATTCCGTGCATATAGTTGAATAAAGATTTTTTTAATCCCGTACTAAATTTATCATGATTGATTCCCGTTTTATCTGTAAAATCAATATCATTATTAGCAAACAGAATTTCCTGTTTGATTGGTGTAACTCCAAATTCTTCCGGGTTCAATCCAACAGGAGAATGGGCAGTCATGGCAAACTGATGCCAGAACCCACTTTGTAGAATTCCCATTTCAAATAACTGACGAACCATTTCCATAGAATCGATTGTTTCCTGAACAGTTTGGGTAGGGTAGCCATACATCAGATAAGCATGGATCATAATTCCGGCTTCAGTAAAATTTCTTGTTACTTTAGCAACTTGTTCCACGGAAATTCCTTTGTCAATTAATTTCAACAGACGATCACTTGCCACTTCCAAACCTCCGGAAACGGCAACGCATCCGGACAGTTTTAATAAATAGCATAAATCACGGGTGAAACTTTTTTCAAAACGGATATTGGTCCACCATGTCACTACAAGATTTCTTCTGAGAATTTCAAGAGCAACCTCTCTCATTAAAGCAGGTGGTGCGGCTTCGTCTACAAAATGGAAACCGGTTTCACCCGTTGTTTTAATAAGCTCTTCCATTCTGTCCACCAGAATTTTGGCAGAGATAGGTTCATAGATTTTAATGTAATCTAAAGAAATATCACAGAAAGTACATTTTCCCCAGTAGCATCCGTGAGCCATGGTCAGTTTATTCCATCTTCCGTCGCTCCACAAACTGTGCATTGGATTAGCAATTTCAATGACTGAAATATATTGATCCAGTTTTAAATCTGTATAATCCGGAGTACCAATATCTGACTGCTTATAATCGTGTCTTTTGGAATTATTCTTATAAACGACTTTCTGGTTTTCCAATAAGAAAGTCCTTTTGTATTGAGGTTCCTCATTTTGCTCGGAATAACAGATATTTTCACAAAGAAGTTCAAGAGGAAGCTCTCCATCATCAAGAGTTATAAAATCAAAAAACTCGAAAACCCTTTGATCTTTAATTTCCCTTAATTCAGTATTGGGAAAGCCTCCACCCATTGCAATTTTAATGTGTGGAAAATTTTTCTTGATAAACTGAGCAGATCTGAAGGCTGAATATAGATTTCCCGGAAAAGGAATAGAAAAACAAACCAATTTAGGTTGTACAGATTCCAGCTTTTCACGAAGAATGGTTAACGTGAAATCATCAATAAAGGTTTCTTCGTCCGATAATTTTGAATACAGTTCATCAAAGGAATTGGCACTTTTTCCCAAACGCTCAGCATATCTGCTGAAACCGAAGTCGGCATCAATATTTTCAACAATATAATCTGAAATATCTTCCAGGTATAAAGTAACCAAATGTTTTGCCTTATCCTGTAATCCCATATTTCCGAAAGCAAATTCCATATCATCCAATTGGTTGAAACGGGAAGCTTCCGGCAGAAAGTTCATACTGCAGATTTGCCTTGCCAGCGTTGGGCTTTTCCCCTGTAAAAAAGGGATCACCTGATCGATGGTTTTTAAATATTCCTCTCTTAATGTATAAATTCTCTGTGTATTTTCAGAAGCATTCGGAAGATCAATTTCTTTATTGAAAACCTTTTGCAATCCCCCTTTTGAAAATAACTCCAAAATAACATCTATTCCCAGGTCCATCTGATAGCTGGAAATATTTTTAGTATTTAAAAATCCTTTAATATAAGCTGTTGCCGGGTAAGGAGTGTTAAGTTGAGTAAAAGGCGGGGTAATAAGAAGCAGGTCTTTCAACAGAAATTTTTTGCAAAGTTATTCCAAAGTTTTTTCAGAAAAAAATTTTTTACTCTGATTATAGACAGGTTTAAATCGTGTTGAAAAAATTCTCCGTAGGTCTAACAGATGACCGTAGATAAAATAAGTTGAGTTATTGTGAAAAGTGGAGTATGATAGCGGAGATTTTTTTGACGTAAAGGTTTTATGAAAGGTGCTATCTATTTTTAGGGAGCAAAGTTAGGAATCAATTTCATTGATTCTTTTTAAGCGAATACATAGACATGAGCTTTTTCAGCGACAAAGTCGCTCTTCTTTGCCTCCTGAAATAAAGCGTTAGAATAATTAGAACTTTGCGTCTAAAAATTCCTAAGTGTTTTTATAAAAATTCTCCGTAGGTCTAACAGATGACCGTAGATAAAATAAGTTGAGTTATTGTGAAAAGTGGAGTATGGTAGCTGAGATTTTTTTGACGCAAAGGTTTTATGAAAGATGCTATCTATTTTTAAGAGAGCAAAGTTAGGAATCAATTTCATTGATTCTTTTTAAGCGAATACATAGACATAAGCTTTTTCAGAGACAAAGGCGCTCTTCTTGTCTACTAGAATAATTAGAAATTTGCGTTTAAAAAATTATTTAAATATTGAATCAGGTGGATGATTACTGATGAAATTAAGAAAAGACTCTTCTTCAAAATATCCGTTTTCATCTAAAATTTCAGGGCATAAAACTTCTGCTTCATTAGAACCATCTAGAGTTATATTTTCAATAATCCTTCCTGCTTTTGCTTCTATTACGTTGTGGAGACTTATTAAATATTTTGAATGAATACTGCCTTCAGCAACTGTATAATGTCCGTTTTCAGCAATAAGAACTGAGGAAATATTTCCTCCAAAATAGGTTTCGTGATCATTTCCTGATGCTCCAAACAATACATCACAGGAAAGGTTACCGGTACAGTATAATGAACCGTTGACAATTATATTTTCTGCCTCTATATTTCCAATAACAATAAGGATAATATAGTCCTCAATAAAGAGAGTTCCTGAAAGATTGATGCTTTTATCAAATAAAATCACTTTATATCCTTCACCATCTTCAGTTACCAGGTCAAGAGAGGTTGAGTCCTCATGTTCTGCAAGGATAATTGTAGGCTGCTCATTATCATCCGATTGTAATGCTGCCACTTTTATTTTTTCTGCTGTTTCCCGATCCAGCATTTCAAGAAACTCTGAAAGATCTTCTTCATGCAAAGACTGATCTCCAAACAGAGTAAAGTCCAGAGCAGATGAAACTGTAGAATAAAAATGTCCTGATTGACTTTCAAGATAAGCATATAATTGCTCCTTTGTAAAGGATTGTAATGCCTTCATAATTTTTAAATATTAAGCGTGAGCTGTATTTTTCCGGTCTGAAATAACATTCAGGGTAACGCCCAGTAGAATTAGAGTAATTCCAATCAATAAGTTGGTGGTAAACTTTTCATTAAACATAAATACGCTTACCATTACGGCAACCACAGGTTCCAATGCCCCTAAAATAGCAACCGGTGTAGAACCAATACTTTTAATGGCATATACCAGACATAAACTGGAAATAACCGTGGTAAGGAAAGCAAAAATAAGAAAGTTAACAAGAATAGTCATCGAAGGAATGGCAAATGATTGCTGCCCAATAACCGACTTACTCATAAAGAACAAAGATGTAAAAAGCATAGAGTAGAAGGTAAGTTTAAATCCTGAAACTTTCAGTTTTGATTTGTTGACGATCACCATATACAATGCATAAAATAACGAACTGAGCATCACAATTCCCAATCCTGCAAAATTAATTTCAAAGCCGTTTCCCTTCAGGCATAAAACAATCACTCCTGCAAAGGCAAGAAATAACGAAACAACAGATAATCTGTTGAGTTTTTCCTTATAAAAGAAGAACATGATCAACGCAACAATCACCGGATAAATGAAAAGAACTGTAGAGGCAATTCCTGGAGTGAGAAAATCATATCCTATAAAAAGAAATTCAGAGGAAAGGGCATAGCAAATTCCAAGAATGGCTAATATCAAGGCTTCTTTTTTATTAATTCTGAAATTTTGTTTGGAATAGATGAGATAGATTCCAACCATGAGAGCCGAAAAGAAAAATCGGTAAAACAATGTAATATCCATTGAAAAACGAGCCTGTTTGATCGGCAGGATAAAGATCGGAATCAATCCGTATGAAATCGATGACAAAATACCCAATAAATACCCCCTAAGTTTTATTTGCATTGTATAGTTATAGTTTTTAAAATAAAAAACCACTGAATCCATACAGATCAGTGGTTTTTTTTATTTTGTTAAAGATTAGATCGGTTTAAAACTTAATCCTTGTTCCTGCAGTAATATTTGCTCCTGCTCTTTATAGTAACCACTTACCAGTTTATCGTGAATTGCTTCAAATGCTGCCAGAGTTTCATTAATTTCTGCATCTGTATGAGAAGCGGTAGGAATTAATCTTAAAAGAATCATTCCCTTCGGAATTACCGGATATACCACTACTGAAGTAAAGATCCCGTAATTTTCTCTAAGATCTTTTACCAATAGAGTAGCTTCTACAGGAGTTCCCTGCATCATTACCGGAGTTACACAAGTGTTGGTATCACCAATGTTGAATCCTCTTTCTTTTAATCCATTCTGTAGTTTACCTACATTTTCCCAAAGTTTAGCTTTGATCTCAGGTCTTGATCTCAATAGCTCTAATCTCTTTAATCCTCCGATTACCATTGGCATCGTAAGAGATTTTGCGAAGATTTGTGATCTTAGGTTGAATTTCAGGTATCTGATGATTTCTTTGTCACCCGCAAGGAATGCTCCGAAACCAGCCATTGATTTTGCAAAAGTAGAGAAATATACATCAATCTGATCATTACAGTTTTGTTCCTCTCCAACTCCGGCACCTGTTTTACCTAATGTTCCGAAACCATGAGCATCATCAACTAAAAGTCTGAACTGATATTTTGATTTAAGTTCGCAGATTTCTTTAATTTTTCCCTGCTGGCCTCTCATTCCGAAAACCCCTTCAGTAATCACAAGGATTCCTCCTCCTGTTTCTTCTGCCACTTTAGTAGCTCTCTGAAGGTTTTTTTCAAGACTCTCCATATCGTTGTGCTTATAGGTAAATCTTTTACCTGAATGAAGTCTTACTCCATCCACGATGCAGGCATGAGAATCCATATCATAAACGATCACATCATTTCTGCTTACCAAAGCATCAATGGTAGAAACCATTCCCTGGTAACCGAAATTCAATAAATATGCTGATTCTTTTTGTACGAAGTCTGCCAATTCTCTTTCCAACTGAAGGTGCTGATCTGTTTCTCCAGACATCGCTCTTGCACCCATTGGATAGAACATTCCATATTCTGCAGCCGCCTTTGCATCTGCTTCTATTACTTCAGGATGATTACATAATCCTAAATAATCATTGGCACTCCAGAAAATTACTTCTCTATCCTGAAACTGCATTCTCGGGCCGATAGGTCCCTCTAGTCTCGGGAAAATAAAATATCCTTCTCCGTAATCTGCAAATTGTCCAAGAGGTCCTGGATTTTCTTTTATTCTTTCAAAAATATCCAACATTGTATCGTAATTTTTAAGTAAAAAAGCCTTTCTTGTAGAATACGCAAAAGGCTTTATTGTATCGTGATTTTATTTTATTTCTATTTGATGAATTCAGTCTTGAAAACTTCATCATAGTTGTGGACACAGTTGTTAACAAATCCCTGTTCGGCCATCCATTTATCACTGTATACTTTAGTGATGTATCTTGAACCGTGGTCAGGATAGATTAAAACAACCACATCATTTTCGGTTAATTCATGGGAATTGGCATATTGCATTAGCCCCTGAGTCACAGCTCCTGTAGTATAACCTCCCATAATTGCTTCTTTTAAGGCAATCTCACGGGTTCTGTACGCAGCCATTTCATCATTTACTCTTACAAACTCATCTACCTTATCGAAAAGAAGAGCAGAAGGGATCAAATTTTTTCCCATTCCCTCAATCTGATAAGGATGTACATCTTCCTTGTGAATCTCACCTGTCTCGTGATAGCTTTTTAATATAGAACCATCTGCATCCACCCCAATAATTTTAATATTCGGGTTCTTCTCCTTCAAAAACTTTGCTGAACCAGATAAGGTACCTCCTGTTCCGGTGCAGGCAAAAAGGTGAGTGATCTTACCTTCTGTCTGTTCCCAGATCTCAGGGCCTGTAGTCTGGTAATGGGCATCAATATTCAGTTCATTAAAGTACTGATTGATGTAAATAGAATTGGGAGTTTCCAAAGCGATTCTTTTCGCTACTTCATAATAAGATCTAGGATCATCCGCCGGTACATTGGCAGGACATATATATACAGTAGCGCCTAAAGCTTTGAGATAAGCTATCTTTTCAGGTTTTGTTTTGTCGCTTACCGCGAGAATACATTTATATCCCTTAATGATACATACCATTGCAATAGAAAACCCAGTGTTTCCAGATGTTGTTTCTACAACTACGGAATCCTCTTTCAATAAGCCTTTTTTCTCTGCGTTCTCTATAATATGAAGTGCGATTCGGTCTTTGGTGGAATGTCCAGGATTATATGATTCTAACTTGGCATAAACGGTTGCTGGAATATCTTTTGTAACAGTATTTAGCTTCACCATAGGAGTATGTCCTATTAGGCCAAGAATATTATCGTAAACATTACTCATTATTTGTTATTTTCAATAAAAATCTGACTGCAAAAATACAAAAAAATAAATAATTACTAAACTTTTGTTTGATTTCTAGGGCATCGTTTTGTAAAAATATATTTTCCTGTTTACAGTACTAGCAGGAGTTTAATCGCAAATTTTGCGCCAAATTTTTAAATTTTGTTAAAAACAATATAAAATAATATAAAAGCCTTATTTTCGCATAATTGATTTAATACTATGAAAAATTGGACTTTTAGGCAATGGAACACCGTTTTAGGATGGGTGATTTTCGTCATTGCGTTTTTCACGTACTTGTCCACAATAGAACCCAATTTCAGTTTTTGGGATTGTGGGGAGTACATTTCTTCTGCAGTAAAACTTGAAGTAACGCACGCTCCGGGAGCGGCTTTATTTCAGATAGTGGGTGCCGTGGCAGCCATTTTTGCATTAGGGAAAGGCGAAAATTACTCCATCGTAATCAACGCGATGTCTGCATTGTTCAGTGCGCTGACTATTTTATTTTTGTTCTGGACGATCACTCATTTTGTGAGAAGATTGCTGAACAAAGATTTTGAAGAAATTACAAAACATCAGGAAATCTCTATTTTATTTGCCGGAGCGGTAGGAGCATTGTGTTTCACTTTCTCGGATACGTTCTGGTTCTCAGCAGTAGAAGGAGAGGTTTACTCAATGGCTTCTATGTTTATCGCGCTTTTGGTCTGGTTGATTACGAAATGGGAAAATGAGTATCAGGCAGCAGACAGTGAGAGATGGATTATCCTTATTTTCTTCGTTTTAGGACTTTCCGTTGGGGTACATATGATGTGTATGCTGGCAACTCCTATGGTATGTCTTGTATATTATGCAAGAAACTATAAGTTTACCTGGAAAAACTTTATCTGGGCAAACCTTATTACGCTGTTAATCCTGAGCATAGTCTTCAAAATTATCTTCCCGTTAATTATGACGATGTTCGGAAGACTGGAGATTTTCTTTGTGAATGGCCTTAACCTTCCTTTCCACTCAGGAACAATTGCAGCCTTCATTATCATGGTGGCAATTAGCTATTTCTTAATCAAATATGCCAGAAAAACGAAAAAGAATCTGTATCAGACTATTGCTTTATCTGCTGTGTATATGATTATTGGATTCTCTTGCTGGATGGTAATTCCGATCAGAGCAAATGCAAATCCACCGATGAACCTTAACGATCCGGATACAGCAATTGGTATGTTGGATTACTATAACAGGGAACAATATGGTGACTGGCCAACGATCTACGGACAGAACTATACCGCTTTCCTTGATGCGAATGGAATTGAAAAGAATGAAGACGGAAGCTTCAAAACAAAAAAGACCGGAGAAATCTACGAAAAAGATGAGAAAACCGGAACTTACAGAAAAACAGGAGACCGTTTCAATTATGTTTTCAATAAGTCTCAGGTGAGCTTAATGCCGAGAATGTTTAATGAGGATAAAGATGTAATGTCTAATTACATTTCAATGTATGGAGCTCCTGATTTTACATTCAATTATGCAAACGAAGATGTGGCAGATAACCCTCAGGCTAAGCAAATTTTTGATGAACTGAGAGCTAAATATGATGATAAATCTATTACGGCTGCAGATTATTTAAAGGTAAAACCTTATAACCTTATTAATGTTCAGAAGCCTTCTTTCCTTCAGAACATGGATTATTTTATTTCTTTCCAGAACGGATATTACTTTGTGAGATACCTGTTGTGGAACTATGTTGGAAGACAGAATGATCTTGAAGGAAACATGGAAAGCACAAAGGGAAACTGGATTTCCGGAATACCTTTTATTGATAATATAAATGTAGGAAATCAGGATAAGATGCCTGCTAAATTCAAGAATGAAAGTACGGTGAAGTTCTTCTTCCTGCCATTAATTCTGGGATTAATCGGATTCTTTTTCCAACTGAACAGAGACTTTGGAAGATTCTACGCTTTATTGTCATTATTCATTATTACAAGTGTTGGGATTATTTTCTACACAGGGGTAAAACCTTTTGAACCAAGAGAAAGAGATTATGCAATGGTAGGTTCGTTCTATGCGTTTGCCATCTGGATTGGATTGGGTGCAGGAGCTATTTTATGGTTCTTACAATCTAAGATCAAATCTAATGGGGCTAATATTGCATTGGGAGTTATTCTGTTAGGAGTTCCTTTCATGATGGGCTTCCAGAACTATAATGTTCACAACAGAAGCAACAGATATACGGCTTATGATTATGCATATTCAGTATTAAAATCATTACCGAAGAACGATATTTTATTCGTGTATGGAGATAATGATACATATCCGGTTTGGGCTATCCAGGAAACGGAAAGATTCAGGGATGATGTAAAAGTGGTTAACTTTACGCTTGCTTCAACACCGTGGAACCTTGATCAGATAAAGAGAAGAACTTACAACGCCATGGGAATTCCAAGTGAACTGACTCACGAGGATTACAGAGATGGAGTAAATGACCAGATCTATATGATGAAGAAGGAAGACTGGGAAGGAGTTTTCAATATGCTGAAAGAACAAGGTGTTCCGGATACAGAATTTAAAGACTTCAGAAAGTATCTTACACAGGATTCTTTAACCCTGAAAGATGCCATCAAGTTTATCAAATTCAAATCTCCTGAAAAAGATCAATTATTGAAAATGTACTTCGGAGAAGAGAAATATGAAAAGTATAATATTCTTCCGGTAAACAAATTTATTCTACCTGTAAATAAAGAAAATGCTTTAAAAGCAGGAATTATCAACCAGGCAGATCTTCCGAATGTTGCGAATCAGATCATGATTACTTACAAAGGAAATACATTGTATAAAAACAACCTGATTTTAATGGATTTATTGGCGAACTTCGATTGGAAACGTCCGATTAACTTCTCTTCAGGAGGAATTTATGACAGTGAAAATATTTTCTATCTTAACGATTATCTTCAGTTTGACGGATTCAGCTACAGACTGATCCCATTTCAAACTTTACCATCAGCAGACGGAGATATGGGAAGAGTAGATGCCAACAATCTTTATAATGTGGTGAAAAACTTCAGATGGGGTAACTTTAAAGATCTGAATGCTCATTTTGATGAAACTGCAACGTCTAACATCATCAGCTACAGAATGTCTGCAAGCAGAGCAGCTTCAGCATTGGCATTAAGCGGACAGAAAGCAAAAGCTTTAGAAATCCTGGATCTTGCAGCCAAAGAAATTCCGGCTGAGAAGTATAATGATCCACGTTCATTAAGCTCAATTGTAACCGGATATATTATCGCAGGACAGGAACAAAAAGGATTACAGCTGGCAGAAGTACTTAAAAAAGGAATCTTTGATGAGTATGACTATTACTTAAGTCTTTCCAAAGCAGATCAAAGCTATGTAAGAAGACAGATGAGAACAAAACCAATGGAATATTCTCTTGTAGTATCAGCGGTTACAGATGCTTATATGAAGATTGGACAAAAAGAAAAAGCATATGCTTATCTGGTAAAATCCATTGAGCCGATTGATAAAAAATTCAATGCTTTTGTGAAAGAACTTCAACAGATGGGGAAAGAAAAAGCAATGAAAGAATCTGAAGATGTTCAAACAATCACCCCATTCTACCAATATTTATTTGATGTAATGGAGCCTTTCGATTCTACTTATTCTAAGGAAAAAGAAAATCAGATTACTTCAGCAATAATCAAAGCAACACAATAAAATATTTTTTTTAAACGGAACTTCGGTTCCGTTTTTTTTGTTATTGACAATCATGAATTTTAAGATTATATTTGTGGGATTAAAAATGCATAATGGCTGAAACACAGAATAGCAGGTTCCCAATCTATGCCGTAATCGTTACGGTTATTTTTAAACTACTTTTTTTATTGACGCATTATATTCAGGAAGATGCTTTCATTACCTGGAGGGTAGCTCAGAATCTGTTGGATTACGGAGTGATTGGCTTTAATGGTGATACTAAAATTTCAGCTTCTACTACTCATTTGTATGTTTTTGTGTCTTATATTTTCAATCTCATCTTTGGGAAAGAAAATTTTATAGAACCCCTTTTGATTTTTAATTCGATCCTGTTCACAATAGGAACACTGTTTTTATCACATCTGCTTCTTAAAAACCCTTGGCATAAAGCTGTTTTCATTTTTTTAATTGGAATTTTACCACCGGCTATTAAAATTTCAATTCTGGGAATGGAGTATGGAATCCTGTTTTTCCTGGAAATGTCCTTGTTGTATTATGGCTTCCACAAAGGGAAAAAATGGGTATTGACAATTCTGCCAATTCTGATCATGTTTACCAGAATTGATACCGTTATTTTCCTTGGAATTGTATTTCTTGTTGACCTTTTCTGGAACAAAAAAATCAGATGGAACTATATTTTTGGTGGAATTTTAGGAATCCTGGCCACTGTTGCTTTCAATTGGTTCTATTTTGGAGAAGTTGTAAATAACACCATTACTGCAAAAAAGTTACTTTACGAACAGCAATTAACTTTCGCAGAACATCTTAATTATTTCCTTGTAAGTTTTGGAAATTTTTGGGGAATGCTGAAGGTTCCGGGAGCATTTAATCCAATCACAGTGGTTGTTCTTATTTTTGAATTACTTTGCTTTATTTATCTTATCCGTCAAAGAGAAAAGAGAAATTATTTCCTGTGGATGATCTTTATTTTCGGGTGGATAAAGCAGATTATTTTTATCTCTCAAAAAAGCTTATTCGACTGGTATTACTGGGTGCCGCAGCTTCTGCTTTTTGTTCCGGTTTTTATTTTTGTATTGGAGCAGAAGGAGAGAAGAAACTTATGGTTATCATTGCTTGTTGTATTCTATATTGTTCCTATGTTAGCCTTTCAAACTATTCATTCTATTGCCACCGGAAATGGCGAATGGAACTATAGAAGAACGATTGGATTGTTCCTAAACAAATATGAAAAGGATAAAAATCAGTGGATTTTACTGGAACCTGCGGGATATGTGCCTTATTTTTCAGGGCTAAAGACCATTGATGAAGTGGGATTGGTTGACAAACAGATTCAGGAAGAAATTAAAAAAGATAAGACGAATTACTGGATCAACACGGTTAAAAACAGAAAACCCAAATATCTGCTTTCCTACCAGAATTTATATGAAGGAAAGAATGCAGATTATTACCAATCTCATTATAAACTATTGAAAGAATTCAGAGTGAAAGATCACCTTAAAAGTGATAATAAAATACTGGAAAAAATCTATAACCTTAAGCCTTCCGGAACAGATTATAATTTGTATATCAGAGTTGATTAAAATAAATTACTAGAACACTAAAACATAGATTCCTTCAACCTATTATCCAAAAACCTAATACCTAACTTATGAAATATTGTGCTTTTCTCCGCGGTGTCAATGTAAAAGGAACCAACATGAAAATGGCAGATGTCTGTCAGGTTTTTAAAGAGGCGGGAATGAAAGATGTGGTTTCCATATTAGCTTCCGGAAATATTGTTTTTTCTTCTGATAAAAATGCTGAAGAATTAAAAATAATTCTTGAAAAAGCCATGTCGGAACATTTTTCCTATGATGCTTTTTTGTTCGTAAAGTCTCATGAAGATACAGCTGTTTTCTGGAACAGTATTCCTTTTGAAAAGAATGAAGATTTTCATATTTATGGGTTCGTCGGAATGCCTGGTGTGGAGAATGTTCTAATGGAAGAATTTCAAAAAGCTTCCCAGGCAGAAAATGAAAAGGCTGAAATTGTTAATAATATATTCTACTGGCAGGTTCCCAAAGGAAATACATTAGATTCTACTTTTGGAAAAGTCCTGGGAAAGAAAAGTCTTAAAGATCAGATGACCAGCAGGAATGTGAATACGTTTGAGAAGATTTTGAAAAAAATGGAGTAGTAGTTGTTATCTCTACAATATAAAAATTCAATAGGAACGGGCTTTAGCCCGTTCTTTTTTTATCCAAATTCCATTGGCTTTAGCCAAAACTTAAAATTAAAACACAAATCCCACAAATAATTTCACAAATATCACAATTCCTGCCACAACGAAGCAATCTCATCCTTGCCTCACATAAAAAATCTGTGTAAATCCGTAAAATCTGTGGGAGATAAAACTATTGTGTATTTAGTTGATAACATAGCTGTTGTCATTCCGTCAGGAATCTAGCCTTAGATTTTAACATACGATGTTTAGATTCTTTCAGAATGACAAACTAAGTGTTGAAATACAAAAACATTTTATCATCCAATTTTCCTCAGAAATTTAATCAAAACTTAATCAATAAAATATAGCCTAATCAAAATACAGCAATTATTTTCTCTAAAACTCTAAAACCACACTCTCTCCCCAAATAATTTCCAAGTCTGAAACTTTCTCAGTATTTTTACTGAACTTTTTAATAACAACAAAATGATTCAGTATTTAGATAATATTCAGCACAAAGATTCAAAGAACTTTTTCCTTATTGCAGGACCTTGTATTATTGAAGGAGAAGATATGGCACTTAGAATTGCTGAAAAAGTAATCAACATTACAGACAAATATAATATTCCTTATATTTTTAAAGGGAGTTTCAAAAAGGCTAACAGAAGTCGTGTAGACTCTTTTACAACCATTGGAGAAGAGAAATCACTTGAAATTCTTAAAAAAGTAGGAGAAACATTCAATATTCCTACAACTACAGATATTCACGAAAATGAACATGCTGCATTAGCCGCACAATATGTAGATGTTCTTCAGATCCCGGCATTCCTTGTTCGTCAGACAGATCTATTGGTTGCTGCTGCCAAAACAGGAAAATGTGTTACCTTGAAAAAAGGTCAGTTCCTTTCACCGGAAGCGATGAAGTTTGCAGTACAGAAGGTTACAGATTCTGATAACCAGAAAGTGGCGATCATTGAAAGAGGAAATTCTTTCGGATATACAGATCTGATCGTAGACTACAGAGGAATTCCTACCATGAGAGAATATGCGCCTGTCATTCTGGATGTTACCCATTCATTACAACAGCCTAACCAGAGTTCTGGAGTAACAGGAGGAAGACCAGATCTTATTGAAACCATTGCTAAGGCGGGAATTGCAGTAGGAGCAGACGGAATTTTTATCGAAACTCATCCAACTCCGGAAACAGCACTATCTGATGGCGCCAACATGTTAAGGCTTGATTTATTAGAAGAGTTATTACAAAAATTAATAAGAATTAGAGAATCGATTTTGTAATTGTTAAAAAAACATTAATTTTAGAAATTCTAAAATATTTCTTTTGAAAAAACTAGTTTTACCGCTAAGCCTTATGGTCCCTGTTCTGATTTTCTCCCAACAAAGAAAAAAGGATACGGCAACCACTAGAGTGACCGATATAGAGGAAGTTGTGTTCCAGAAAAAAACAACAGGAAAAACCAATGACCTTACCAATGTAAGAATTTCTGCAAAAGAAGCGAAAGCAGTAGCTTCTATCAGTGGTGGAATTGAAGGATTGATTAAAACACTCCCTTCCGTAAACTCCAATACTGAGCTGTCTTCCCAATATATGGTACGTGGTGGAAACTATGACGAAAACCTTATCTATATTAATGATATTGAAATTTACAGACCTTTCCTGATCAGAAACTCTCAGCAGGAAGGGATGAGTATCATTAACCCGGATATGGTGTCAGCAGTGAACTTCTCTGCAGGAGGCTTTGAAGCTAAATATGGTGATAAAATGTCCTCTGCTTTAAATATCTATTACCGTGAGCCTGAAAAATTTGAGGTTTCCGGTGAAGCAAGTTTAATAGGAGGGAGACTGACCACTGGTTTGGCTTCAAAAAATAAGAAGTTTACCGCATTATTTTCAGGGAGATACAGAAATACCAATCTTGTTCTTAACACTTTAAAAGAAGATACAGACTTTAATCCTACATATTGGGATTTTCAGTCTTATCTGAATTATCACGTTAATGATAAGCTTTCCATGTCATTCATCGGATATTATTCCAAGAATGATTATGAGATGATTCCTAAAGCCAAAAGTGTAACTTTCGGAAGTCTTCAGCAGCCTATCACCGTAAACATAGGCTATGGTGGTAAGGAAAATGACCAGTATAAAAATATGATGGGTACATTTTCTATGAACTATAAACCTGCTGATAACTGGAAGCTTACCATGGATGCTTTTGCTTATCAGAACAGGGAAAGAGAATATTACACCATCCGTTCAGAATATGAGCTGCAGACATTTGACCCAATAACAAAGGAACCTGTTTCCAGTTATGATGTGGGAGGACAGACGGAACATGCCAGAAATGATTTATTTGTAAGAACTTACGGAACTCAGCTTAGAGCAAAGTTTTCTCCCAATGTCAATACGGATATTGAAGTTGGGTTCAAATATGAAAAAGAAAATCTTAAAGATCTTACCAATGAATGGAAACTGGTAGATTCTGCCGGATACAGCCTTCCAAGACCGGAAGTAATTGATCCTAGATCAGGAACTACAACAGGTGATCTCCGAATGTTCTATTATATTGCAGGAAAAAATAATATAGAGCCCACCAGATTATCTGCTTATGCTCAATATTCCCAGAAATTTTACTGGGGAGCAAGTAAGGTATTTTTAAATGCTGGTGTAAGAGTTTCTAACTGGAGTTTCAATAAAGAAACCATATTCTCACCAAGGGTTCAGTTTGCCATAAAGCCTGACTGGGATTCGGATATGTTGTTCAAACTTAGTGGAGGGATCTATTATCAGTCTCCTTTTTATAAGGAAATTAAAGACCTTGACGGAAATTTCAACCCGAATATCAAGTCACAAAGATCTATCCAGGCCATCCTCTCCAATGACTATGAGTTCTATATGTATGACAGGCCGTTTAAATTAACAACGGAACTTTATTACAAGAAAATGGATAACCTGATTCCATATTATATGGATAATGTGAGAATCCGTTACTCAGGGCAGAACAATGCTAAAGGATACGCCTATGGAATTGATACCAGATTATTTGGTGAGTTTGTTCCGGGAGTAGATTCATGGTTGTCTGCAAGTTATGCGAGGGTGTATGAAAATATTGATGGAAGAGGAGATATCCCAAGGCCAACAGATCAGAGGTTCAGAGTGGCCATGTTCTATCAGGATTATATGCCGCAGTTCCCATCCATGAGGGTAAATCTTACTTTGGTGTATGCAATGGGATTACCAACAGGATCTCCTGTGATGTTTAATGATAATGGACAGCCGGATTTTAATTCAGCATACAGTTATCAGAAAACATTGCCTGCTTACAAAAGGGTAGATATTGGATTAACAAAAGTTTTTATTGATCCAAAAGATAAGAATAAGAGATCCGGCTTTTGGGGGAATTTCCAGGAGCTATCATTAGGCGTACAGGTTTTCAACGCGTTTAATATCAATAATACTGTGGCTAATCAATGGATTACGGATTACAATACCAATTATATGTATCCGGTTCCGGTACGTCTTACAGGACGTTTCTTCAATGTGAAACTAGAATTCAAACTATAAAATCTGCTTACTCTGCGATGAGCATATAAAACAAAAATCCTCTGAATATTTTTCAGAGGATTTTTTATTAACCAGAATTTTATAACAACAATACAAAATTTTATAACAACGGTTTCCCTAATATTTTTAACTTTGTCTCCATAATGAAAAAGATTCTTGCCATACTGTTTTCTATTTTCTACTTCGGATTCTCTTCCGGAGCGGCATTTAGCATTCATTACTGTATGAAAGAATTCGTTTCTGTAAGCCAGAAAGTTGATGATATTTGTGGCAAATGTGGCGTTAAGGATAAAAAGGGATGCTGCAAGACAGAGATCAAAGTTGTAAAGGTAGCTGACTCTCAAAAGTCTGATCTGCTGAACATTGATTTTTTAGGACAGATTTCAGAGATTCCTGTAACACACCAGTTTGCTTTTGTAGACAGATCTTTTTCGGCGACCAAATTCACTCAGATTCAGATCAATGCACCACCGGAATACAAACCGGTTCCAATCTATATCAATCATTGTAATTTTAGAATTTAGAATCCGTCCGTCGTTTTCGGTGTTATGATAACATCGTTACAGGCGACACGTCCTGACGCATTACCTGTGCGTTACCTTATTCTCTATTAAAAATTAATTCTAAAATTTAAAACAATGAAAAAGTATATCATTACAGCAGCCTTATCTTTATTCTCAATTATTTCACTTTCTGCACAGTCTAAAAAAGACGCTCAGGTTTCAAAACTATATCAGAATTATATTGCCATCAAGTCGGCTTTAGCTTCTGATGATGCAGATCAAACTTCAAAAGCTGCTACAGAATTCATTAAAACAGCTTCTACTATTGATTATAAATTAGTTTCAGAAGGAAACCTTAATATTCTAAGAAAAGATGCTTCTGCCATTTCAGAAGCGAGAACGGTTGATGCTCAAAGAGAGACATTCCTTAATTTATCAGACAATATGATTGCCCTGACGAAGGAATTCAAACTTTCCGACAAACCAGTTTATGTACAGTATTGCCCAATGGCTGACGGGAGTTGGTTAAGTGATGAA
>NZ_MAYF01000342.1 GCF_001684955.1 Chryseobacterium contaminans
AACCAGTGTGGAAGCCTGTAAAATAAGAGCATATTGAGATTATTAAACCATTTAAGGATGATTAAGGCTTACGAGTATTAAGATGTACTCCTCTTAAAGAAAACTTTATTTTAATACCAATAAAAAAGGATAAACAGTTACCCATTTATCCTTTTTTATTATTTACATCTGAGAATCTTATCCTCCGAATTTATCTGCATAGTCTGTTTGAGAAGCTTTGATCACTTTTCTTGCATGTTCAGCACCGTAAACCTCCTGGATCCTACATTTTGCAGGCTCGTCCGGTAAGTTTTTGTATGTTAAGAAGTAGTGCATTAATCTTTTAACTTCTGCTTCTGGTAGCTCAGAAATATCTCTGAAGTGTCCAAATGCGTGATCGTTAATCATTACTGCAACAATTTTATCATCAGCTTCCCCACCGTCGATCATTTTAAAACCACCAATTGGAATAGCTTCCATCAATAAACCTCCTGCATGAATATTGTGAGAACTTAAAACACAAATATCAAGTGGATCATGATCTCCCATTGTCACATCAGTAGCCCCCGATTCTACAGCAAGTTTCATCACTTCCTGATCACAGTATGTTCTTGGAACAAAACCGTATAAAGCAGGGATAATGTTAGAGAATTTCTGAGGCCTGTCTACTTTTAAATATCCTGTTTCTTTATCTACTTCATATTTAATAGTATCTGAAGGAACAATCTCCACAAATACATTTACAACATTTGGCGCATCTTCTCCTGCAGAAATTCCGTGCCATGGATGTGCTTTAAAATTTGGAATCATTATTTATCTGTTATTTTTTAAGTTATTATTAAAATTTCTTTTCTTAAATCTTCTATTGTTTCAGCAACATAATCATTACTTTCCATATAGTTCATGATGAAGATGGTTTTGAATTCATCCAGCTTCACTTCACCTTTCAATCCGTCATAGGTCTTATGGAGAAGATCTATAATAGCATTTTTAGAGTCTACAATATTCTTCCAGGAATTTTTCGTTACATAAAGCTGTTGGGAAGAATTATATTCAAATTCTTCGTTGATTGCTTTTTCGGTAAGGAAAATAAACTCATGAACCGCTAATCCTTTATCAAATCGCTGAATCAGGTTGGAAGGTTTTATTCTGTCCAGAAATAAAGTCATTCTCTCATAAGAGTGTGCTTTATTCTCTGAATTTGACTTCACAGTAAGTAATTTGAGTTCTTGGTTTTTAAGGGTAATATACGAGTGTACAAATTGTCTCAGCAAAACCAGAAAAGGAATTGCAATAATTAATGCAAATGCATAAGGTAAATATCCTGAAAGACTCGTCATAATTTTAGGATGCAAAATTACTAATATTTTCTGATATTACAGTTCAAATAATGCAGGTCTTTGTGTAACTTCATGGTAGCATACACTATTTTCATCAAAAAAGTGATATACTAGGCTTTTTCTGGTTCTGCTTTTATCAGTATGAGGCTCTCCGCCGTGAAGAATATTGGCATGCCAGATCAGCATATCACCTTTTTTAGCTCTGAAAATTTCTTTTTTCAAGCCCAGTTCTTTGACTTTGTTTTCCAGGAATTCTTCATAGGCTTTATAACTCTTCTTCCCTATTTTTAAAGCAGTTCCTTCATTATCATAATCAGAATTCAGGAAATATGGTAATTTATGACTCCCAGGAATATAATGTAAAGCTCCATTATTTTCATCTATATCTTCTAACGCAATCCACACTCCCAGAAGGCCTCCCAATGGAAAAGTTGTCATGTGAATACTGTCTGAATGGGTTTTCTGTTGGCTTCCGTTAATGAAGTTGATACTTTGAAACAGCTTGGCTTTGCCATCAAGTAAAACAGACAAAAACTCGAGCAAATCTTTATCATTTCCAATATTTCTTATGATTTCAGAGTGATGAATGGCAAACATCAGTTTTCCGCCATAACGGAATTTTAATGTTCCATCTTTCATCAGCTTTTCAATCTCGGTATTGACATTTTCTGCCGTTTCCGGATCAATGAAATTTCTTATAATCATGTACCCATTATCATCATAATGAAGTGCATTTTCTTTGTTTTCTTCTGATAATTTTTTAAAAAAAGCTGTAGATGAAAGTTTTTCTTCTGCAACACACCTCTCAGTTTGAGGAAGATGAGCAAAATCCTTACTTGAAATGCTTGAAAAATAACTCTTGTTGATCCCGTACTTTTTATATAATGGAATATTATGCTTTAACTTACTTTTTTTAAATAAATTATAAAGCATATATGATAATTTATAATGACGAATTTGTTCTAACATAACGGTTATTATAGTTTTATAAAGGTAAGGAATTATACTAAATTAGAACCAATCTAAACAATGCTTTTTATCATTAAAAGATTCTTCCTTTTAAAAGTAAAGATCCTAATTTTTTAAACAGATCTTTCTTAGAATGCTCTATAATTGCATAAGGCTTTAGTTCCGGGCGGAACCCCCTGAAAAATTCTTCAATATTGGGGATATCTCCACCTTCAAAATCAAAAATATGAGTATCTATTGTCTCTTTAAGCGCCTGATCAATCAATACAGATGCTCCAGACAGTTTTACATATTCCTTATCACTGAAAGTTCCTAATAGAGCCACCATATTACAATCTGAATAGATAGCAATAGCATTGATTATTCTATTGTGATAATAAAAAGCTAAAAAACGCAAGTATTTCAGATGGTAAGATGTTTCATAAATTTTCATAAAACCTGCTAAATCACTTTCTTTATTCAAGCCTATTAAATTAGACTTTATAAAAGGTTTTATTTCTTCATAAGAAACAGTTCTTACTTCAGAATGACTCAAAACTTCCTCATCTAACCTTAATTTTCTCTTTCTTTTAGGAGAATACCTAGCATATACTTTCTCATAAGCTTCAGGATAAATCAGGAAATTTTTCCTTATTCTGAGCTTGGAACGAAGTTCATTTCCATCATTAAAAGGATAAGCTCTTATCAGGTAGTGGTTTTCCAGATAGTTTAAAAACTGTTCATTCAGATTCACATCATCCTTACGGGAAAAGACCCCGAGTTGCTGGCAAAGCATAGGATTATGAACGATTTTCACTCCATACTTCCTTACAAAAGGAACTGGCATTACTGCTTCATAATCATTATATACAAGTATCTCCCATAGGTTTGATGCTGTAATATCTAAAAAGTCTTTTGTAGCAGAGTATTTTCTTTGCTCAGAATGTTCTAAACATTGAGAATATTTTACAAAATCAATTTCATGGTATTTGAATCTTCTTATCATAATAATCCTGCGTCCGAAAAACTAAAGTATGAATGCTGTGTAATGATAATATGGTCTAAAAGCTGAATACTCAATACTTTTCCAGCTTCTTTTATTTTTTGGGTAATATTAATATCTTCTTTGCTTGGTTTCAGACTTCCTGAAGGATGATTATGGGCAATAATCACACCTGTTGAAAAGTGTTCAATAGCGGTTCTGAACAATACTCTTACATCCACAATAGACTGGCTGATTCCTCCCTGGGTAAGCTGCGAAGTATGTATTACTTTATTGCTGTTATTCAGGAAAATAGCCCAAAATGCTTCAGTTCTTAAATCTGCCAACTGATTTTTCAGGATGGAATAAGCATCATGACTATTCCCAATTACTGACCGTTCCTGAATGTCCTGCCCTGCTCTTCTTCTTCCGATTTCCAAAGCAGTAATTATAGAAATGGCTTTAGCTTCTCCTATTCCTTTGAATTTCATTAAATCTTTAACGGAAAGCAGGCTTAGTTGATGCCAGTTATTATTCACAGATGCTAAAATCTTTCTGGCCAGCTCTAGTACACTTTCTTCCCTGTTTCCGCTTCCCATAATTATGGCTAAAAGTTCAGAATCGGTAAGTGAGTTCTTTCCTTTTTGTAAGAACTTCTCCCGTGGTCTGTCTGCTTCTGCCAAAAATTTTAAAGACATGGAATTAATGATAAAGATTAATAAAAAGTATATAAGATAATAGGTTTCTCTGACTTGTCAATATATTTTGCTGTTTCTTTAAATGCATTGATTGAAAGCATCGGACAGCCCAGACTGAGGCAGGTTGGCTTATCGGATTCCGTATCAGGAACACTGCTGAAAGAATGCAGTACAATGGCCCGCTGCATGGCATTATCATTGGTAGGATCAAGTCCTTTTAATCGGTAAGCTTTCCCAAATTGCCCTATATAACTTCCTCCAATTGCATATTTTCCAAGAGATGACTGATAGGAGCCTTCAACATTGCTGAATTTCAAAACATTAGAGCCTGAAGTTACAGATCCTGAACCATGAGCCACAATAGCTTTTTGAACAATCCTATTATTTTTCAGATCATAAATGAAGTACCGGTATTTTCCGGATGGCATTTTAAAGTTAATAAAAATAGCCAGGTCCTGATTATACTCTTTATCTTTAACAAAACTCTTTATTTCTGAGATTCTGAATTGAGGAATCCCTAAGACATCTGCCTGCTGTGATTCAGCTTTTGAGCAGGAAACCAAAAGTATTAAAAGAAAAATAAAGTATCTCATCATCTGTGTAAGAAAGCTATTCTATAATCATCCCATCTTTCATAACGAGCTTACGGTCTGTAATTTCAGCCAGATTCGGGTTGTGGGTTACAATCACAAAAGTCTGGTTATACTTATCTCTAAGATCAAAAAACAGCCTGTGAAGGTCATCTGCATTTTTTGAATCCAGATTTCCCGTAGGTTCATCGGCAAAGATAATTTTCGGTGAATTGATTAAAGCTCTTGCAACGGCAACCCTTTGCGCTTCTCCACCGGAAAGCTGGTTAGGTTTATGATTCAGTCGTTGTTCAATCTTAAGGTCTTCAAATAAGGCATATGCTTTTTCAATGGCCTCTCTTTCATTAGCTCCTGCAATTCTGGTAGGAAGTAAGACATTTTCCAAAGCAGTAAACTCAGGAAGCAATTGATGAAACTGAAATACAAAACCGATATTCTGATTTCTGAATTTTGATAACTGTTTATCATTCATATTGATAAATGATTCCCCAGCAATTTCAATTTCAGTATCATATTTTCCAGATTGAGTGGGATGATCCAAAGTTCCCAGAATCTGCAGCAATGTTGATTTACCCGCTCCGGATTCTCCTACAATAGAAACCACTTCTCCTACTTTAATATGAATATCAACTCCTTTCAGTACTTCTAAATTCCCATAAGATTTATGGATATTTCTTGCTTTAATCATGATCCAAAAATAGTAAATATAAATAGAACAAAACAATATTGTAACTATAAATATAATAAATACATCGTCTATTAAAAGCCAATAATCAACGGAATATTATTCAAAATAATTTTATCAACCTTTTTCCTGTAGTATGTAGTATTTTTCTATAATGATATTCTTTATCTATAGTATAAGATTTACCTTCTAACGAATAAGTAAGCTTCAGATTTAAATTATAATCTGAGTGATCACAATTGACAAAAAAATATCTGGCAGCAGCACTTTGATGAATTATTTCATTGGAAGATTGTTTAAAGAGAATATCTTTACTGCTCTGCAAGTTCTCCACATCCACAGGAATTTCTTTTCCTTCTGAACTAAGAGCTACTTTAATTTTATCAATAACAACAGCAGGTTCATTCCCTTTCTTACTACTATCAGCAAATAAGAAGGTATCAATCGTATAATAAATATCCCCGTCTTTGCTTCTTAAACTTGGGCTTAAACTAAAAACATTATTTTCTGAAGCAATAATATCCTCTTGAGGCTCTGATTCTAAAACAAATTCGGAATCAGTTGTTAAAAAGAAAAAGCCTAATATAGCTACTACAATTATAACACAAACGGCACCTATCTTATTCATCTCTTTTTTGTTTTTATAACTTCTGGAAAATCATTTTATAAATATAATTTATTTTTTTATAAAACCTGGAATACAACAATGTTCCGAAGATCTATTCTATGCTTAGATCTTTCTTCGTTCTAAAAAAACAAAAACCTCCCGATTTGGGAGGTTCTTGTATATATGCTTTAGAAATTACAGTAACAAAGTTAATGGGTTTTCTAAATATGTTCTTAAAGTTTGTAAGAATTGAGCACCTGTAGCCCCATCTACTACTCTGTGGTCACATGCTAATGAAAGTTTCATTGTGTTACCCACTACAATCTGACCATTCTTAACGATTGGCTTCTCGATGATTGCTCCTACTGAAAGGATGGCAGAGTTTGGTTGGTTAATGATACTTGTAAAGGTCTCGATTCCAAACATTCCAAGGTTAGAAATAGAGAATGTAGACCCTTCCATTTCATTAGCCTTAAGACCTTTGTTCTTAGCTCTTGAAGCCATATCTTTTACAGCTGCAGAGATCTGAGTATAAGACATCTGGTCAGTATTTTTCAATACAGGAACTACCAATCCGTCAGGAATAGCTACTGCTACCCCAATATTGATATTTCCTCTGTGGATGATCTTATCACCAGCCCAGCTTGAATTCACCTGCGGGTGTTTTCTTAAAGCAATAGCTGTAGCTTTAATGATCATATCATTGAATGAAATCTTCGTATCAGGAATAGAGTTGATCTCTTTTCTCGCCTCGATAGCTTTATCCATATTGATCTCAACCATCAGGTAATAGTGTGGAGCAGAGAACTTACTTTCAGAAAGACGTTTCGCGATAACGTTTCTTACCTGTGAGTTTGGAGTCTCTGTATCTTCTCCCTGAACGAAGCTTACAGCAACCTGGGCAGCAGCACTTGCAGCCGGAGCTGGAGCAGCTGATTTGGCAGCCGGCTGATAGTTTTCAATGTCTTTCTTAACGATTCTTCCGTTTTCTCCTGAACCTTGAACACTGTTGATATCAACACCTTTCTCCTGAGCCATTTTCTTAGCCAATGGAGAAATTGCCACTCTGTCAGAAGATGAAGCGTTAGCAGCCGGAGCAGCTTTTTCTTCAGTTTTAGCTTCTGCTTTTTGCTCAGCTGGTTTTTCTGATGCCGGAGCAGCAGCTTTTGGAGCTCCTACAGCTGAAACATCTGTTCCTGCAGGACCAATAATAGCCAACACACTGTCAACCGGAGCAGCACCTCCTTCTTCTACACCTTGCTTCAATAGTACTCCATTGAATTCAGATTCGAAATCCTGTACTGCTTTATCTGTTTCGATTTCAGCAAGAAGATCACCTTCTTTTACTGTATCACCTACATTTTTGTGCCATTTCGCAACCTTACCTTCCGTCATTGTATCAGAAAGTCTTGGCATTGTAATAATTTCTACTCCTGCAGGAACTTCTGCTGAAGCAGTTTCCACAGTTTCTGCCTTCGGCTGTTCTTCTGATTTCTTTTCTTCAGTACCAGCAGCCGGAGCAGCAGCTCCACCTGTTAATCCTGAAATATCTTCTCCTTCATTACCGATAATTGCTAAAACAGAGTCTACAGCAGCTGCAGCACCTTCTTCTACACCTACGTATAAAAGAGTACCTTCTACTTCAGATTCGAAATCCTGAACTGCTTTGTCAGTTTCAATTTCAGCTAAAATATCTCCTTCTTTTACTTTATCTCCTACTTTTTTATGCCATTTCGCCACTTTACCTTCCGTCATTGTATCCGAAAGGCGGGGCATCGTAATTACTTCTGCCATAATTTATTTTAATTTGAAAATTTAGCAATCTGAAAATTTGAAAATTAAAAAAGGACATACTCTATCACATTTTCAAATTCTCAAATTGTCAAATTAACTCATTATCTTTTAGTTTTCTAATTTGTCTAAGAATGGATAATCTTCCTGAGCATATACATACTCATAGATTTTCTCAGGGTCCGGATATGGAGAGTTCTCCATGAATTCGATGCACTCTTCAACAAAGTCTCTTGACTTATTATCTATAGCTTCCAGTTCAGCTTCTGTAGCCCATCCGTTTTCAAGAATTCTGTGCTTAACCAATTCAATTGGGTCATCATTCTTATGAATAGCTACCTCTTCTTTAGATCTGTAAGGCTCAGCATCAGACATAGAGTGACCTCTGTAACGGTAAGTTCTTGCTTCAATGAATGTTGGTCCGTCTCCTCTTCTTGCTCTTTCAATAGCTTCATAAGCAGCTTCAGCCACTTTTACTGGATCCATTGCATCTACAGCAAGACAAGGCATTTCATATCCTAATCCTAATTTATAGATATCTTCGTGGTTGGCAGTTCTTTTTACAGAAGTTCCCATTGCGTATTGGTTGTTTTCTACTACAAATACTACAGGAAGTTTCCAGTTCATTGCCATGTTGAATGTTTCATGCAATGAACCCTGTCTTGCAGCACCATCTCCGAAGAAACAGATGTTTACAGCTTTTCTGTCGAAATATTTATCTGCAAAAGCAATACCTGCTCCCAATGGAATTTGTCCTCCAACAATACCATGACCTCCGTAGAAACGGTGCTCTTTACTGAAAATGTGCATAGATCCACCCATACCTCCGGATGTACCAGTAGCTTTACCGCAAAGTTCAGCCATGATTCTCTTAGGATCTACTCCCATCGCCATTGGATGGATGTGACATCTGTAAGCAGTAATCATACTGTCTTTAGTAAGATCCATTGCATGTGTAAACCCGGCAGGGATTGCTTCCTGACCATTATACAAATGTAAAAATCCTCTGATCTTTTGTTTTAGGTAAAGAGAACGGCATTTGTCTTCAAACCTTCTCCACATTGTCATATCTTCATACCACTTCAGGTATACCTCTTTAGAAAATTCTTTCATGTGTTAGCTCTTGCTTTTTTATGATGAAATAGTTGAGCAAAATTATGAAAAAAACTTTGTTTTTATTGTATGCATAAGTAACTTTTCATTTTTTCTCTAAAATCTACTTGCACGCGGAATGGATTATTCTTAATTTTCGACCCTTGGAAACGTTCGTAAAATAGTATCCTGACTGTTATTTTCTTATTACAATATCTAAAAAATCAGCCTGTCAGTGTGGCATTTCCGGAATAATCAATGAAACAGTACAGAGAAAAAATATTATGTTTTATTTCCTATCTTCCTTCATCTTTAATTATTGTTAACATATGTTTTGGTTATTTCAACAACTTTTTTTCGGGAGAAAAATCGGTAAGTTTTAAGGTTCTGTCTTCAATATGATTAACAAAATCGCCATGCAACTTTGCCGTCTGCGCTTTAATATCTTTCCATTCTTTATCTTCCATAAAACCCTGCCCTGCCATGCCATTTTTCATCTTTCCATTCAAGCAGATAAGCAAATTCTGTTTTTCCTTAAAAGCTGAACTAATTAAAATTAAATATTTTTAGTCATTAATGTATATTATTTTTAACAAAAACTGAAAAACCATTTTATATAATAAAGTTCCTCAACTATTACCTGCATTTTCATTATCTCTAAAACGCCAACATATCCTTTCATTCATTTGTTTTTTGGGCTTATAATCTTATATTTGACTTTTAAACTTAAATATGGAAGAAAAAAAATCTTCGCTTCTCCACAAAATCTCAAGGGTTATATCAGATTTCTTCAATCCGCTGGTTTCTCTGATCATATTTTTTGTGTATATGAGTGCCAGAGAGTATACATTTAAGGAATCTCTGGTTTATTTTCTTCCTTTATTATTAATGATTATTGCACCGGTTGTTATCTGGCTGGTATGGAATGTAAAAACCGGAAGATATACCAATATGGATGTTTCCAACCGTGTTCAAAGGAAGACACTGTATATATTTATTGCAGCTTGTGTGATAATTTACCTTATTTTCAATTACTTTAAAAATGGATATATTGATCTGGTGATGCTCTTTATCTTAATCCTTCTTTTTGCTCTTCAGATCAGCAATTTTTTCATTAAAAGTTCTATGCATACTGCATTTAATATATTTGTAGCGGCATTATTTTTTACCCTGGATTGGAAAATGGGTCTTGTATGGATCGGGATTGCCAGCCTGGTAGGGCTTACTAGAATTATTTTAAAAAGACATACGGTAAAAGAGGTATTTATGGGAGCTGGAATAGCTTTTGTGGTATCTTTTATTTATCTTTATTGCAATATACAATTTCAACATTAGAAGAATATATGAAAATCAATCATCTTACCGCCGCAGAAGAAAACTTTATGAAGCTGTTTTGGAAAATGGAATCTTTCTATCTGAAGGACGTTATGGAGCAGCATCCGGAACCTAAACCCCACCAAAACACGGTTTCCACATATTTGAAAATATTGGTTGAAAAAGGGTATTTATCTACTGAAAAAGAAGGAAGAATCTTCAAATACACGGTAATTGTTCCGTTTGAAGAATACAGAAAGTTCCTGCTAAAAGAGCTTACACACAATTTTTTCAATGATTCAGGAAAAGAGATCCTTGAATTCCTGTTCAGTGAAAAACTGCTTACACAGGATGATCTCAAAGGGTATTTCGATCTTAAAATTGAAATTAAGCCTGCGAAAGTTGAGAATCCAAAGTTTGAAGTTGCTGACGAGATATTAAATCCAAAGAAAGAGAAAAAGGTAAAAGCCAGCAAAGACAAAGACAAAGACAAAGAGAAAGAGAAAAAGAAGAAGAAAAAGAAACTATAAAAAAAGCGGCTTAAAAGCCGCTTTATATTTTTACCAACGATTTCCACCGCCGTTACCACCACGGTTATTGTTACCGTAACCACCACCTCTGTTGTTGTTACCATAACCTCCACCTCTGTTGTTGTCGAAGCTTCTTCTTGGCTTCTCTTCTCTTGGCTTAGCTTCAGATACGTTTAATGTTTTTCCGTTGAATTCTTTTTGATTAAGAGCTTCAATAGCTTGCTTTCCTTCTTCATCACCCATTTCAATGAAACCGAAACCTCTAGAACGGCCAGTTTCTCTGTCTGTTACGATTTTAGCTGATGATACATCACCAAATTCTGCAAATAGATCGTGCAACTCATACTCTTTAGTTGCGTAATTGATGTTTGAAACAAAAATGTTCATTTTGAATAAATTAAAAAATTAATAAAAATTTGGTATATAAAAGAAAAACAACATAAATTAATGAACAAATATTGATTCCAAATATAAACGTATGCAAGATACAATTAAAAATTTCAAATCAAAGCTTTTTTTCATGTCTTTCTCACTTTAGTTTGAATTTAAATTCTATATAACATCAAATAACACAAATAAAAAACTATATATCAACTAATTACAGCTAAGATCCATTAAAAAGTTAAAGTTAGTTAACATAATAAAATATCCATCGAATCATGATTCAAAACAGGCAGAACCTATCGCATAACGAGAATTCGGAATACAGAGAATAATAGTATATTTATATATTCCTTTTAAAATTATATTTATAAAACCGGTTATTGGATTTTATTATGAAACAGCACACTACCAATTATATCAATACTTTTATAGAAGTTGCAGAAGACTGTCCGGTTTCCCAGGCACAGATTCCCCCTGAAAAGAAAGAAAAGACACTGGCAAATCTTCAATATGAAAAGATCAGTAATAATCCCTATCAATATACTTCCGATGATATTATTTTTGAATGCTATGCCTTCAAGAATGATATTTCAGAACATGAAAAGCAAGAAGAAAGAAACCGGTTCTTCTCAAAAGGCCAGGCGTGTCTCCGATCTTCACCCCTAGCCAAAAGATACGGATTCGGGTTTCATCATAATAAGGAAGGAAAAGTTGCCCTATATCCAATAGAAAGCAAAGAGTATCAAAAGCTGTTAAATGATCCAGGCATCACAAAAACAAAAGCAATGCGCTCCAAAAGAAAATGATTGAGAAAATGAATAATTCTCTTAAGATCAATAAATACTATTCTTTTGAAAACCCATCATTTAACGCTAAATTTGTACTGCAAATTATTAACAACATGAACTACCATACAAGAAAATGGGTAAAGCCCGAAGATTTAAACCCTAATCATTCACTTTTCGGAGGAAGACTTTTACAATGGATAGATGAAGAAGCAGCATTATATGCCATCATCCAGCTTGAAAACACTAAAGTTGTTACTAAATTTATCTCCGAGATTAATTTTGTAAGTTCCGCAAAACAAGGCGATATTATAGAAATTGGTATAGAAGCTACTCACTTTGGCTCCTCCTCCATTACTTTAAGATGTGATGTCCGTAATAAAATGACCCACCAAACCATTATTACCGTTGAAAAAATTGTAATGGTTAACCTTGATAGCGAAGGAAATCCTGCACCTCATGGCAAAACCAAGATTGAGTTTGTAAAAGACAGGCTAAACAGCACCCTATGAAGATTTTCATCAAGAACATGGTCTGCAACAGATGCATTGCTGCAGTAGAAACTATTTTTAATAATGCAGACATAAAAACTCGTTCCGTTATTCTTGGAGAAGTTGAAACAGAATCGGAAATCCCCCCATCAATAATGCAAGCGATTGAAGAAAAGCTTCTTGCAACCGGATTTGAAAGAATCATGGATTCTTCCCATCAACTTATCGAGAAAATTAAAAATCTCGTTATTGCAAAAATCAGTGAACTTGATATTGATGAAGATTTTCTTCTTTCTGAATTTCTAAGTGCAAAACTTCACAAAGATTACAGTTCTCTTTCAAAAACATTCTCTCAGAATGAAAATATAACCTTAGAGCAATTTTTTATTCTTCAAAAAATAGAAAAAGTAAAAGAGCTCCTTTTATATAATGAATTCAATCTTACGGAAATTGCAGGAAAGTTAGGTTACAAAAGTGTTCAGCACCTTTCCACCCAGTTCCGTAATGTTACCGGATTTACTCCTACTGAATTC
The DNA here is from genome assembly GCF_001684955.1 of Chryseobacterium contaminans. GTDB lineage: Bacteria > Bacteroidota > Bacteroidia > Flavobacteriales > Weeksellaceae > Chryseobacterium > Chryseobacterium contaminans. The sequence goes on from NZ_MAYF01000342.1 coordinate 12,750, forward strand.
AAGAAGTTAAAAGATCACCACAGGAAACCCCTGGATAAACTTTAATTGAGTTGGAGAGTATTTGAGTTGGAGGGTTGGAGGGTTTGAGAGTTGGAGCGTGTTAGTGTCTGATAGATCAGCAAACAATTACCTATTCCCGCCACTCTAATACTCTAATACTCTAATACTCTAATACTCTAATACTCTAATACTCTAATACTCTAATACTCTCCCACCCTCAAACTCCCAAATCCAAATTCTATAACTATTATCCTTAAATTTATAACAACCTTAGATTTTCATTTTGGAAATTTGTAGTATAAATTTAAGACTCATGGAACAACAGTATAAAATACTCGGAATGACCTGTTCCGGTTGCCAGAAAAAAATATCCAATCAACTGAACAGCATTGAAGGAATTACAGCCGATGTAAATCTTGAAAACAATACCGCCACCATCACTTCAGACCACGCGGTTGCTCTTTCAGTTTTAAATGATTCATTGGCGGAAATAGGAAAATACAGACTGGAAGATCCTCACAATCCTGAAAAAGCTTTTGTAAAACCACAGGATCGTGTCTCCCCCTCATCAGTATATTATTGCCCGATGGAATGTGAAGGCGACAAGGTATATTTCAAGCAGGGCGAAAGATGTCCGGTTTGTAATATGTACCTAGTTCCTATTGAGGAAAAACTGGCAAAAGACCCTAATCATAAGCCTTCTTATTCAGCAACCCATCTTCCTGAAAACTTTAAAGACAGTGTAGGAAAATACTATTGTCCAATGTTCTGTGAAGGAGATAAGGTATATGATGAAAAAGGCGACTGTCCTGTATGTCATATGCATTTGGAAAAAATCGCTGAAGATATGGCTCAGAAAGTGGCTTCACATTCACACGCTCATAATCATAATCATAGCCATCATCATGAAACACCAAAAGTTACCGATGAAATGGCAGGAAGGTATTATTGTCCGATGTATTGTGAAGGAGATAAAACGTATGATTCCAACGTTGGATGTCCTGTTTGCGGAATGGATCTGGTAAAATATCCGGAAAAGAAAACTGCAAAATACACTTGTCCCATGCACCCTGAGATCATCAGTGACGAACCGGGAAGCTGCCCGATCTGTGGAATGGATCTGGTAAAAATACCTGACAGCGGAGACGATGAAGAAGATGAAACCTACAACATCCTGAAAAGAAAATTTCTGATTTCATTAGCGTTTACGGTTCCTGTTTTCATTCTCTCCATGGGTGGAATGTTTATTGATTTTCCGTTTTCACACCAGATTCAAGGCTATATTGAATTGGCATTAACTCTTCCTGTTATGTTCTATTCAGGATGGTTCCTGTTAAAAAGAGGCTGGGTTTCCTTCAAAACCTGGAACCTCAATATGTTTAGCTTAATTGCCCTGGGAGTTGCGGCTGCATTTATTTTTAGCATTACAGCTTTGGCTTTCCCGGATATTATTCCTCATGAGATTCGCGGACACAATCATGAGATTCCATTATACTTTGAAGCAGTTTGTGTTATCCTGACCCTGGTTATTTTGGGGCAATTAATGGAGGCTGCTGCCCATAAAAAAACAGGAAATGCCATTAAGGAACTGATGAACCTATCTCCTGACGAAGCCAATCTTATCGTAAATGGTGAAGAAAAAAAAGTACTGCTTTCTCAGGTGAAAATCGGAGACCTGTTAAAAGTAAAACCAGGTGAAAAAATTCCGGTTGATGGTAAAATAACTGAAGGAAGCTCTATTATAGATGAAAGTATGATTACAGGAGAACCCGTTCCTGTTGAAAAAACAGTTGATGATAAAGTTTCTTCAGGAACAATCAACGGGAATCAGGTATTTATCATGAAAGCTGAAAAAGTAGGTGATGAAACTTTACTTTCCCAGATTATTAAAATGGTGAATGAAGCCAGCCGAAGCAGAGCCCCTATTCAAAAACTAACGGACAAAGTATCAAAAGTTTTCGTTCCGGTAGTCATCCTTATTGCTGTGCTTACTTTTGTTCTGTGGCAGTTCTTTGGTCCGGAAGGAAAAAGAAGCTTATTTGCTTTCGTGAATGCCGTAGCCGTTTTAATTGTAGCCTGTCCATGTGCTTTAGGTCTGGCAACTCCAATGTCCTTAATGGTAGGAATTGGAAAAGGAGCTAAAAATGGCATCCTGATCAAAAATGCAGAGGCTCTGGAACAAATGAACAAAGTAAACGTATTAATTACTGATAAAACAGGAACCTTAACGGAAGGAAAGCCTTCTGTGGAATATATAGAAACAGTGAGCAACGAAGATGAAAAACAGATTTTGAAGCTTGCTTTTTCTCTAAATCAAAACTCCGAACACCCGCTTTCCAATGCAGTTATTAAAAGAGCTAAGGATGAAAATATATCTGCTGAAAAAGTAGAACAGTTTGAAAACATTTCAGGAAAAGGAGTAAAAGGAAACATCAATGGAAAAACAGCTTACCTTGGAAACGAGAGCCTATTAACTTCTCATCAGATCCAGATTCCCAATACATTAAAGCAGAAAGCAATAGAAGTACAGTCAAAAGCGCATACTATTTCTTATATAGCACAGGAGAAGAATGTTTTAGGATTTATCAGTTTTACGGATAAAATTAAAATAAGCTCGAAAAAAGCCGTAGACCGATTAATGAGCGAGGGAGTTGATGTCATTATGATGACCGGAGACAACGAACATACTGCCAAAGCTGTTGCTGAAGAATTAGGAATCAAACATTTTAAGGCTAATTGTTTGCCTGAAGACAAGTTAAATGAAGTAAAAAAATTACAGCAGCAAGGGAAAATTGTAGCTATGACCGGAGACGGAATCAATGACTCTCCTGCCCTAGCCCAATCCGATATAGGAATAGCGATGGGAACCGGTACTGATGTAGCCATTGAAAGTGCTGAGATCACTTTATTAAAAGGAGACATTTTAGGAGTGGCAAAAGCCAAGTTATTAAGTGAAAAGCTTCTTGGAAACATTAAAGAAAACCTGTTTTTTGCTTTTATTTATAATGTCTTGGGGATTCCGGTTGCGGCAGGATTATTGTATCCATTCTTTGGAATTCTGTTGTCACCGATGATTGCAGCCGCAGCAATGAGCGTAAGTTCATTATCTGTGATCCTGAATTCACTAAGATTAAATTCAGTAGATCTGGAGATAAAATAATAGTATGAAAAAAGAAAATCTTTACATAGGATGTTCAGGGTTTTATAATAATGACTGGAAAGGGTCTTTATATCCTGAGAATGCCCAAAGTAAAGATTTTCTTTCTTTATATGCTGAAGTTTTCAATGCTGTAGAGATCAATTCCACATTTTACAGGAAACCTACTGCTAAAACGCTTTTAAAATGGTATGATGATACTCCTGAATCATTCAGATTCTTTATTAAAATCCCTAAAGCAATTACCCACCAGAACCGCCTTTCAGATTCTAAAAATGAGATTACATTATTCTGTGATCACATTCATGAACATCTACAACAAAAGCTTTCCGGATTTTTGTATCAACTTCCGCCTTCCTTTAAAAATACATTAGAAAATACAGGCCTGATTCTTAATAATACTGACAGCCGCTATTTAAATGTTATAGAATTTCGTCACGAATCCTGGTGGAGAAAGGAAGTTTTCGATCTGTTAAAAAGTAAAAATATTGTCTTCTCAGGTGTAAGTTTTCCTGGAAATCTTCCCGAAGATGTTATTATCAATCATCCTGAAATAATATACTACAGGCTTCACGGAAAGCCCATACTGTACAAATCCGAATATGGTGAAAATTTCCTGAACAATCTAGCAGAAGATCTTACCAATACCCAACAAACCAAATTCATTTTCTTTAACAATACCTGGGGAACTGCTGCTATTAAAAATGCAATGTATCTGAAAAGCATTTTTAATGAGTAAATAAACGGTATTATTACAAAGCTGCCCATCCTTCAATGTGTTAAAATAAAATAATTCCTAAACAAAGGAATAATATTGCAATCTCAAAAAAAATAGAAAAACACTATCGGTTTAGCATTTATAAATGTTAAAAATTACAGAAAATCAGACCATAACTCCACAACCAGCATTTTAATCAAAAAAGGCTTTAAAATAAAGTTCTTAAAATAACCTTAAAAAGAAAAAAAGTTAAGAAACGTGGCATATAATTTGTTAACATTCAAACGTTATTTTTAACGATTTTTAACAATTTAAATTCCATTATCTTTATGAGAAAAATTTTTGCGGGAAAGTCAAAAAATAAGGCTTTTCTCGGGATGTTTGCATTGGTGAGTGCAACCTCAGTAGTATTAAACAGCTGTAATTTTAAAAGTGACGTAAACGATGCTGTCAGTTTACAGGAACATCCTGCCGCAGAAACAGTCCCCACGATGGACGATGAAAATGTAGATCCGGATAAAAGAGTGATCTACCTTACCTTTGACGATGGGCCCAATCAGGGAACCGAAAATCTTTTAAAGATCCTGGATAAAAGAAATGTGTGTGCTACTGCTTTTCTAGTAGGAAAACATGCCTATGGAAGTACAAAACAGAAAAATGATTTTAAACTTCTGAAAGACAATCCTCTTATTGAACTGGCCAACCACAGCTTCACACATGCCCATAACAAATACACTGATTTTTATAAAAGTGCAGATGCTGTTGTA
>NZ_MAYF01000343.1 GCF_001684955.1 Chryseobacterium contaminans
TTTCAAGAAAAACGTTTCTGTCTACCAATTGTCTTTCACCATCAGCCATGCAGGTATCTTCCAAATTTATTCCTGCAATGCCTATATCCAACAGTTTTATAATATTAGAGACAACTATTTCTGAGGTATTTCCATATCCACCTTCCAGATCTACTGATAAAGGGATTGAAACGGATGCCTTTATTCTTTTGATCATGTAAAAATACTCTTCAAAACTCATCTGCTCTCCATCTTCATATCCTAAACTCATTGCTACTGCCGAGCTTGAAGTGGCTAAAGCTTTATATCCTGATTTTTGATACACTTTTGCACTCTGTACATTCCATACGTTCCCTAATAATAAAGGTTCTTCTTCCTGATGTAATTTTTTGAAACTGATCATTATCTTTTTTATTCAAATGTAGATATATTGTTCAGGTAGCTGCAACCGAAAAATGAACAGGTATTTTTATGAATGATAATTGATGATAATAGAAATTTTAAAATAAGATCGCTTTTTCAAGCTCCAACAGTTTTTGTTTTCTCCAGATTCCACCTGCATAGCCTACCAGCTCACCGTTAGAACCAATGACGCGATGGCATGGAATTAAAATAGCAATCTTATTAATTCCATTGGCTGTTCCTACGGCACGGATCGCCTTTGGATTTCCCAGCAGTTCTGACTGCTGTTTGTAAGTTCTGATCTCTCCCATTGGAATGTCACGGAGCAATTGCCATACTTTTTCCTGAAACTCAGTACCGGTAGTCAATAAAGGGACATTAAACTTAGATCTGCTGCCCTCAAAGTATTCTTTTAACTCCTTTTCCAATTGTTGAAAATGGATATGTTCTTTCTCTGCAATTTCAGCTTTCAGTTGTTTTGATAAAGCTTTAAGCTGCTTCTCAATATTTTTTCTGTCTGTAAATTCCAGCAGGCAGATTCCCTGGTCTGTTGCACAGGCTATCATCTCTCCCAGTGGAGTTTGTATTGTTTTTTGATGTATGATTTCCATTAGTTTAAAATTACTACTTTTCCGGAATTCATACCGTGTCTTTTATATATTAAAGTTGTTTACACTTTACACAGCCACAAAAGTCACAAAAGTTTTTCTTTTAAAACACTTTAGTTCACGTAAGTAAGTTTAGAATAATTCTGCAAGAAAAATCATATAAAAAGATTTTCATAAAACTTAGGTGTACCTAATTATGTATAAAGTTGGGCTCTAAAAAATCTTAAGTGCTAAATCTTCTATAGTTAAAAATAGTTAATGTAAAGTTTAAACAGCTTCATTCTTCAAAACCTTCTTAGCCTGAGCAATATGCCTTGCATTATGATAGATCACAAAACGGAAAGTATCTCCCAGTTTCAGGGTGATCAATTTTGAAATACTGATCGCAGTTTTTGTTTTTTCCAGATTGATGTGACTTGCTTTTTCCAATAGCTCCAATAATTGCTGCTGTTGTTTTATAAATTCATTCACAACATCTTTATTCAATTGGCTATGAATTGGATTCATAGCTTTAAGGGTTTTCATTTTATTCAGTTTTTCTTTAGGAAGCATACTTTTAGCAAAATAATTCCCGAGAATTCCTGGTTTGAAATCTGCTTTTGGGCTTGTTGCTGAAGAAGAAATCCTGCGTGAGATTTCAGGGATATAAAAGTCTCCGTAACGGTTGAGATGTTCCAGACATTCCAATACACTCCAGCTGTCATCAGAAATTCTGAAGTTCAGCTCATTTTCCGATTTTAATAAAAGGGTTTCAGCATATTGTAAATGCTGTTCGGTTCTTCTTTTTAATTCTTCTAACAATGCTGTGGTTGAAATTTTCATTATTGTTTTTTGGCAAATTTCCGGATTGGTTTTTTCTTAAATCTTGATTGAACTCAAGATTTTTTAAGCCTTGATAAGGTTTCCGGAGACATCCTGAGATAATTGGCTATATATTTATTGGGAACTTCCTGAAATAATTTCGGACTTCGCTTTAATACTCTTTCAAAACGTTCACCCGGAGCATTAATAAGCAGATCTTTTTCTCTTTCCAGCTGCTGTAGTACAAGGTCTTCCAGAATATTCATCCAAAATTTCATATGTTCTTCATTGGATTGAATAAATTCATAAAAATCCTTTTTTGTGGCTACTTTTACTGTTGTTTTCTTAATAGCCTGAATATAAAGCTCTGAGGGTTTTCCGGAAAGAAAAGAATCTAAAGAAACAATAATATTTCCGGTATATCCAAAACGAATAATCCTTTCTTCATTTTCATCCGTCATATAGATCCGCACACTTCCTTTTTCAATAAAATAAATATGGGTATCTGTACTTCCTGAGGTCTTCAGAAATTCATTTCTTTTAAATTCTTTATATTCCCAATGTATTCCGCTCTGAAGTACTTTTTCAACCATTTCACTTTATTATTTGGTTTTCCAAAGATAATGGGTAATTTTAAAGCTTTAAACACCATCACGAATAATGCTCAAAAAAAGAACGAATATTATTCTGAGCGTACACCTATTATATTGAAAACATTCTTGATAATGAAGATTAATACAGCCTTAGTGCTTTTATGTTCACAGCTGATCTTTGTCAGCTGTAAAAAAGATGACAAAAAACCAGTTCAGGATCAACCGGCGATCGTAAAGGATTCTGTAAAAACGGCTACAACAGAAGAGGAAATAGATTTTAAGAATTTTAATATTTACAATGTTTCCACCATACAGCGAAAAGATCTTATGGACACCTTTATCTCTGTATCTGATATTTACAATGGTAAAGACGCTATCCCTGCAGATTTTCTCAAAAAACAAAAAGAAGTTCCTTTTGAAAAAATGGCTTATATTGAGCTGGATGCCCCTTACAGAAAAAAAGTACTGGATGGCATCCACGTTGCTGAAAATGATTTCTTATATCTTTACAACTATGAAACGAATAAGCTGCAAAAAATCCCCGTAAATAAATTAAAAGCAGTGGCCTATCTCTCTCCTTACATCATTGAAGGAACCGAAGTTGATGCAGAATCTTATATGGTAGGATTCCAGGTTGATACTCAAAAAGGAACCGACATTTTTGATAGATATATGAATGTAATTGCCTATTTCGGAAGCAAAAACCCATTTATAGAAAATAAGATGAAAATGATTAAATGGGAAAAAGCAGGTTCTGATATTCAGAAAAAATATTTTTCCGGTTCAACGCTTAAATATGGTGGTACCTATCAATATAAATACGAAAACCTTACCTATTATATACAGGATCTGCTTGAAGAATATGGGCCTCAGGAGCGTAAACTGGTCGTTATTGATGATCATAATCAAAAAATATTTGAGAAAACATTTACCATTGAGGATGGTGCAGAATTTACTCCGCTCGAAAAAATGCCTAATGAAGAAACCAATTATTACGCACAATGGACAGGCAGACTTTTTAAAGGAAAAGCACCGGTGGTCTTTAATTTCATTACTCCTTCTTTCGGATGTCATACCATTACATTCCTGGATAAAGAAAAAACGGAGCTTACCATTAATTGTGACAACAGACATTAAATAGCCAATCCAGTGCAGAATTAGTTCAATCATTATTTCTGTACAAGATTTCAAGAAAATAAACGCAAAAGCAAATCTGTGAATAAACAGGTTTGCTTTTTTGATTTACAACGTTTTCGGAATCAAAAAATAATGTAATTTTGCTTCCAAACACAACACAATTATGAAACAAAATATACTGCTGTTCACGCTCTGCGTTTTCATCAACTTACTGATTGGAAACATTGTATTAATTATTATATTTCCAGATTTACCTTTCTTTTATAATCTCCTCATTTCATTTTTTGTATTCATTGTCTATGGAATTGTATTTTATAAACTACACTTAAATGCTAAGCCGTACGATCAATGGAAACTAACTGCCATCTCAGCAGGATTAAGCCTTTCTGCTTTATTAATTGCCTGCATTTTTACTTCCATAGGAAATCGCTTACCTACAGATACTATAATGACTGCCGGATTAAAAGGGGTGATTCCTATGTTTATTTTTGCAACAGTTCTGGCTTCTCCTTTCTGGCTGTCTCTGGCATTTTTTAATTTTGTATGTCTTTATTTTATAAGGAATAAGCATTAAACACAAAAAATTAACCACTTAAATAACAAACACTTAGAATTCAATTCTATCAAACACATATTATTAATTTGTAATTTAATATGTACACTTACTATATTTGTACTTATAAAATAATATTATGTGGAAAAAATCATATTCAGTACTTACAAAAGAAGTTACGAAAGAACAGCTTTGGAAGCTGACAACGGATATTAATCATTGGAAAGACTGGGATGATACGGTTGAGTACTCCAACCTTTCCGGAACATTTAAGGAAGGGAATTCTTTTATTCTAAAGCCTAAAGGAAGTCCAAAAGTAAAAATAAAACTTATTGAAGTGATTCCTTTTAAAAAATTTACAGATTTAACTTCATTTCCTTTGGCTAAAATGTATGTGGAGCACATTTATGAAGAAACGGAAAACGGTCTAAAGATTACAATTACAATGACTGTTACAGGATTGCTCTCCAAACTCTGGATAAAACTGGTAGCGAACGATATTGTACAGCATCTTCCTGAAGATATAGCCAATCAAATTAAAAATGCAAAAAAATTATGATACGATACTGGATGGCCTCTGTATCTAAAGAGCATACTGAACGAGGAGTTGAAGGCAGCTTCATACAGGTTTGCCATGGAAAGAAAACACCACTGCAGCGGATGAAAAAAGGAGATTATATTATTGTGTATTCTTCCAAGATAAAAATGAACAGTCCGGAGAAATTACAAAGCTTTACAGCCATTGGAAAAATAATGGATGAAGAGGTATACTCTTTTCAAATGACAGAAACATTTATTCCGTTCAGGAGAAATATAGAATTTTATGACTGCAAGGAATGTTCTATTATTCCATTGATTGACCAGCTTGATTTCATTGAGAATAAAAAATTCTGGGGCTACCCTTTTCGCTACGGACATTTTGAAATTTCTGAAAAAGACTTTAATTTAATCGCTTCAAAAATGATCTAAATGAATAAGGATAATACATTCAGCGTACAGAAAGCTGAAGACAGTTCCGGCTTTTTACTATGGCAGGTTACCAATCTCTGGCAGCGGGAAATCAAGAAAGCATTATTACCGTTTGATCTCACTCATTCTCAATTTGTTATTCTGGCCAGCACTCATTGGTTATCTCTTCAAAAAACTGAAGTTACCCAGATCATTCTTTCTCATCATACCAAAATAGATCCTATGACTACTTCACAGGTATTGAGAGCCTTGCAAAAGAAGGAGTTTATCAGCAGAAAAGAGCATGTGACAGATACCAGAGCCAAAACGATTGAAATAACAGCAACCGGAAAAAAAATCATTAAAAAGGCGGTTGTTGCCGTTGAGAATTTTGACCGTGAGTTTTTTTCAAGGCTTGAGACTTCACAACAGGAATTCAACGGGAACCTGAAAAGTTTGTTAAAGCATGTATAAACTTTAAAGTATAGGGCAGATTGAATGCTCAATCTACCCCTATATTTCATCCTTATGATAGTACATTCAATTATTTAACCTTAGGATAAAGCTTGTTTTTCAGGTTTATAAAATAGGTTTCGGATTCTTTGAAATCATTACTTTTCATGAATTTAAGAATCACATTCAGGTAAGATTCTGAAGGATTAAATTCTGAGTTCATCTTTCCCGAGAATGTTTTATATTCCGTTTCCAGTGAACCAGGATTTTTAGCGAGCTGCTTAATATCTGTTCTGAAGCCTTTGAAGATAAACTTTAAAGCTTCATAATTCCCCGGATAAGAGACTGTTCCATGGGTTTCACCTTCAAAAAAACTGTGTTTATAATTCAAAGTTCCATTTTTCTCTACAATTCCTTTAAACTTTTCAATGGCCTGTGTCATGTCTGAATTCCAGTTTTTCTGCTTTTCTTCATTGTCTGCCTGAGAAACATATAAAAATTTGGCAGCAGGAAATTTTTTATTCTTTTCCAGATAATCTTTTGTTCTTGAAATGGTTACTTCATTATCCCACCATAAACTTGGATCATTAGCTACGTAAGCATTAAAATATTCCGGGTGGGCAAGCAAAACATTGATGGCAAATAAACCTCCGAATGAATGTCCTACCAATATTGAATATTCCTGTGCTCTGTAGTTTTTACTTATGAAAGGTTTCAGTTCTTCCTGTATGAATTTTACAAAATTTTCACTTCCGCCACTGTCTGCAAAAAGCGTTACAGCAGGATTTACCGGGCTTTTCTTTTGGGATTTCGTAGGCGTAAGATCTCTTGTACGTTCTGTATTTTTAATGCCAACAACAATGCATTCCGGAATATCCGCATAAGGAGTTCTGGCAATAAAATCCGTTAATCCGGCATAGTATTCAAAATTGTTTTCTCCATCTAAAAGATAGATAACCGGGTATTTTGCAGGATTGATGGTGGTATCGTCATATGTTTTAGGAAGATGAACCCATACTTCCCTGTTTTCATTTAAAACTTTGGAAAATACAGTCTGCTTCTCTCCTATCGTAAGCTTTTTCTGGGCTTTTCCTAATGTGAAGAATGAAAAAGCCAGTAGAGATAAAATTTTAAACCAATTGTTCATGATGTGATTCTTTTCTGTGTTGATGAATATTTTTAATTTCTTTTCCTTTTTTACCGGACTTGTTTCTTCTTCCCCACCAGATCAGAAATCCTGTCACCGGAAGGCTGGTACAGATAATTCCGATAATGAATGTGAAGATCTTTCCGAAGATTCCGCCCCAGTATCCAACATGCAGATCAAAGTTCATATGTTCAATGACTTCATGCATCAGGACTTCTTTGGGATAATTAATTTCGTCCCCGGTATATTTATTAACTTCTTTGCTTTTTCCATCAATAATACTTTTCAGACCTATAAACTTAGCGACTACCACATTGTAAACTGTTGCAGAGTCTTTACGGGGAACACTCATCCTGACTTGCTGTGCGTGAGGAATTTCTTTAAAACTACGGTCTATAAAATCTGTAAAAGGCAAGGCTTTTTTACCAGGATCATATACAGGATCAAACTTTTCTGCAATCTTATGCGCATCAGGAGCTCCTCCAAAAGTTATCTGGGTAAGGTCAGTAAGAACCTTGTAGGCCATAATTAACCCTGTAATGGTAATAAATACAGCTGGCAACAATGAATAAAACCCGAAAACGTTATGGAAATCGTAGTTTTTCCGACGCCACTTCGTTCCTGATTTGATTTTAAATGCAGTGGTTCTTGTTGTCTTGTTCCATTTTTTAGGCCACCAAAGAATCAAACCGCCAATCAACTGAATGAAAAATATAATAGAAGCTACTCCTACTACTGTTTTTCCAAATTTCCCTGCCAATAGCTGAGCATGAATGTGAGCTACCACATAGAAAAATTCATAGCTTTTTGTAGAACCCATTACTTTTCCGGTATAAGGATCAAGATAATGATAAGCAAAAACACCTCTTGGGCCACGGCCTTTCCCTTTAGGTTTTTCTGCTTTTTCAGGGTTCTTATCTTTCGGTGGTTTGGTAGCAGAAGCTACACGGAAAGTTCTGTTTGCTTCTCTATAAGTATCAAAATAGAAAGCTTTTCTATCCGGGACTTGTTCATGAAATTTAACCAGTAATTCTTCCGGTGTCATTTTTTTAGCGTGGGCAGGAGCCTGAACATATTTGGCCCTTCCTGCACAAAGATCAACAATCTCGTCACAAAAGACGAAAACCGTTCCGGAAAGTGTAACGGTAAGTACAATAATCCCGGAAACAAGTCCTAGCCAGAGATGGAGCCATCCTGTAATTCTTTTGGTAAGGGATTTTCCCTGTTTTTTCCTGGGGTTAGTTTTTTTATTTTCCATATCTGAAAAGGGTTGTCTTTTGGGATATTATTGTTGGAAAACGCAAGGGCGCAAGGCTCTGTAACATGTTCGTGCTATAAGGGCGCAAAGATTTTATCTTCAATAAAATTGTAAATTATCGCTCGCAGATTTCACGGATTACGCAGATGCCTGAAAACAAATGATATAATCTATTGAAATTTGTAAAAAACGATATACAGATGAATTATTTCCTGTTGAGAACCTTTGATTTTTTCTTACACTCTTGCATTTTCCAATCAACTTTAAGGTTGAGACAACCTTCTTTTTGTTTTTAAGGTTATTAGAATTTAAATGCGAAGTTGGCCAGGAATTCTCTTGGCTTTTGTGGTTGTCCATAGAAGTTCCAGTAAGTCTGGTTTAATGCATTATTCATTTTCAGACCGATTCTGTATTTTTTCTTGTCATAGAAAACTGTTGCTCCTACTGTGGTATAAGCTGGTGCCAGGAAATGGTTTGTAATGTTGATATAGGTTTTATCTACAAAATTAAATCCAGCTCCGAAACCTAGACCTTCATAGGCTCCACCCATTATTTTATAACTCGTCCATAGGTTAGCAACATGTTTAGGAGCCCATGCTACTCTTTTCCCGGCATCTTTAGTTCTGTCATCATAGCGGTTATCATTAAACCCATACCCTCCTACAATATTCCATCCTTTTACCGGGTTGATAACAAGATCAATTTCAAATCCCTGATTTTTGATATTACCATCCTGCCTGCTTCCTAGTCCTCCCGGATCAGCAATTACTCTATTTTTGACTCTCATATTATAATAAGAAATCGTTGATAATAGTTTTTTGCCAAAGAGATCTACCTTAAATCCGGCTTCAAACTGATTTCCCTGTTCAGGATTCCATTTGGTAAGAACACCATCCTGATTAGGGCCAGGAGCAATATTTTTAAATCCGTTGACATAATTAGCAAAGAATGAAATTTCATCTTTTTTAATTTCATATACCAAACCAAACTTCGGAGAAAATTGAGTCTGGCTGTATCCTTCGGTTCCGCTTACTCCATTTCTTTTAATGTCTTCATTTTTGTAATGATCCATTCTTAAACTTGCCATTACAAGAAGGTTATCTGTAACATTCAGCACATTGGAAATATAGGCGCTGTATGTGCTGTATTGGGCAATTTCATATTTAGTAGCGGTTCTTGGAAGTTTTTTTACTACATCACGGGAAATAGGAGTCCAATCGGAAGTTGCATTTAATTGAACGATATCATTTCCTTTCTCTGTACCATAGGCATCTCCAATTACTCCATTTAAAGGATAAGGTGCGAAGGCAGAGTTTGTATTTTTACCTACCGTAAATACGGGATATTGGTTTTTGCTGGTTTGGTGAAAATAATCCAATCCTACTACCAAACGGTTTCTTAAGCCACTAATTTTAAAATCCCCAATAAAATTCTGTTGAATATTGTCTGTTGTGATCTTATAGTTGTCAAAAGGACGGATACTTCTGCTCACCCTGTTATTATCCAAATAATTCAAAACCAAAAATATAGACTCCTTTTCATTGGCTTCACCTCTTTGATAGGACGTTCTGGAAGTCCATTGGTCATTGAATTTATGGGTAACTTCAGCCATGGTTACAAAATTGGTTCTCTTTGATCCTACATCATTACTGGTAAAAGACCTTCCATGAATAGCTTCAAGATCTTTCATAGAATGGTAGGTCAATTTCTCCGACTGTCTTACATAAGCATTCAGCGTTTTTTCCGGAGCATGGAATTCTGTATCTAAAGTTACCGTGGTTTTATCGTTTACTTTGTATAAAATACTTCCTGAGAAAAATACACCTTTATTATACCCTGCATCCTGAAAAGAATCTTGGGAATATGCTGCGACATTGAATCTTGCCAATGCTGTTTTCTCTTTATTTAACGGGGTATTTACATCGGCTGTTATTCTGTTCATTCCCCAGCTTCCGGTGGTATAATTAATAATTCCGCCGAAATTCTCCTGTGGTTTCTTAGTCACCACATTCACCACTCCGCCATAATTGGCCAAAGTTCCTCCGAATAAGGTTCCTGATGGTCCTTTAATGACTTCTACTCTTTCAATATTAGCAATCTCCGACTGTACTCTTGGATTCTGGATTAATCCGTTTCTGAAACTGGCATTGGAGCTGAACCCTCTCAGGAAAATATCATTACCACTGTCGTTCACACTATTGCTAACCACAACTCCCGGAGCTGAAGCCATTGCTGTGTTGAAATCTGTAGCATTCATTTCACTGATGATTTCTTTAGGAACAAGATTGTAAACCGTTGGATTTTCAAGGTTTTCTAAAGGAAGCCTTGCTACTGATTCTGATTTTTTGGTTCTGTAATTGTGGGTTCCCTGAAGGGATACTGACTGGATCTCGGCTACCTTTAGGGTATCATTTTCCTGTGCACTTAACATGGTGACTGCTAATAAAGAGGCAGAAATAATAGTTTTTTTCATTTTTATAATTAAGCTTAGTGTCACAAAAGTACTTTATTTTTATTAATTCTAAATAAAAACATGATGGAAATCATAAATTTGAATCGTCAAATAAGGCCATTAATAAAGGGTTTCCGGAAAACCGAAAACCCTTTATCTCATATATGGATGATATTTTTGACTAAAACCTATATCTTATATAGTGTGCTACACAATCGCAGCGACCATCATAGACATATAATAATTGGCGCAGTGTAAAGATGTAAATAGTAACAAATCTTTACGAGTAAAACCATCAAAACTGTCAGAGGTAGTAATATGATATTCGTAATTCATGGAGGTCCATTTAAGGTGGGGCTTCATTACAAAAAGTTCAACTCCCTGCTGATCTGTGAGCACAAATGATTCCTTAAATACTCCTCTATGTTTAAAAGCAAAACTCTCTTTCAATCCATCAAAATAGGTTTGCACTACTATTTCACCATTCCAGTTCATTCTGAACTTTAAAAGAACTTTATCATGATCTTTGAGCTCAATGGTGGTTCCCCAAAAACCTTTGGGTTCTATAAGATAAGCACGATTTGAAACCACTATTTCAGCATTAAATCTGAACCAGTTTTGATAGATAAGCTTTCCTATCAACTGATCGTCCTTAGTGAGTTCAAAGGATAAAGAATCATTGGATTTTGCATAATATTCTGCCATGGTTGTTTTATAGTTTGGTGAAATTGGATCAGTTTATAATAATTATTGAATTATTTATTTATGATCCCCTAATTTACAACCTCTTAGATAAATCAACAAAAAAATTAAATAGTTTACTTTGTTTTCATATATATTCCTTCAATGGTGGCATTCATTCCGAATTGTCCACTACATACGCCCTGGGTATATTGAACTACAGCAAACCCTTTGTAAAACTTCACATTAAATTCACAATCATCCGTATCAGCTAATTTATAGGTAAAATTGGTTGTTTTAAGATCAATAGTATCATCATCTATTTGTGCAAGATTCCTTGCCGGATCTCCGGTAACTGATGTTATTCCAAAAACAGCTTTTGAATCCGGGAATTTTCTAATTACCAAATCTCCCTGATATCCTGCTTCACTGTACTGGTAATGATAATGTCCAAATACATCGTCTAATTTCGTTTCTATTTTCTTTGAAGGGAGAACAGTATCTTTCTTTACAAGATTAAGCGTAAGCTCCTTTCTGGTTTTTGGTGAAAACCAACTTCCTTTGAAAATACCTTCTGCTGGTTTTCCGGTAATGACACCTGTTATATTCCCCGATTTTTCAAATTCTAAAATCCTGTAATTATTATCGCTGTCGGTGGTTCCTACAAGTGTTATTGGTAATTTGTTCTTAGTATTCAGGTAAGTAATCTCACCAACAATGATATTGCCATCCAGCTGATAGTGAATAAATACAGGAGTTTTCCCATTCAGAAATCCTTTCCAGGATATTTCTTTTCCAACTTGATTGTTTACCAATGCTAAAGTAACCGATCTTTCTGGGGTTACAGAACTTGAAGCCTCAACTTTTGGGTCTGATTTGTTGCAAGAAATAATTGCCAATAGCGAAATGTAAACTAAATATTTTTTCATTTTGGTTATATTATAAAGTGGTTTTCAAGACTATGGATTATTTCAATTCAATTTATAAAGATTATTGAAACAACTTAATTTTTCAAATCCAGCAGATTTGCTTTTCACAAATTTATCAAATAAAATATCAGCAACATCGAAATGACTATTCAAATGCCTTACAGAAGTATTTTTCATTCATTCTAAAAATAATATTTACAGTAATGAAACCTAAAAACGTCATCAAAATATCCTTAATATCAAAATATCCATATCCGGGTAATAACTGTATCAGTTCATAGAGTAAAATAATGAAAAGACTGATGAAACTTAGTTTTAAAAGTTTACTCTTTGCCTGTTGATACGTTAATTCATTGTTGTACAGAAAGGCAAGTGGCAGAGCCATCACACACCCAAAGTTAGGAATAAAGCCAAACCAGAATAAAACAGATTTATTTTCTATAGCATTTCTCAGCCACATAGGAAGTACGTAGATTAACCATGATAGCAGGAAAAATAAAAAAACAGATTTCCTCTTGTTGATTGTTTTATTTTTTCTGAACAGATAAAAGACTATTATAGGAAATAAGAATAGAAAAATCTGAGCCAGTATTTCACCTGATTTATGAGCCATTGAGTTTAAAAATATTATTGTTTTGTTCGTTGATTTAAAACCTAACAGGTTTATTTTTAAGTTTTAATAAGAAATTATATCTCATAAAATGCTATTCAATTTTATAAACGTAATCATTAGTGATAAACCTGGCTTTATTTTGCAATTTCGTAGTTGTAAAGGTTTTTCCATCAATCTCAATACTTTTAATCATATATCTCCATCTTCCGTTATGGCCTTTATCAATTCTTATCGTGATTGACTTTACACTCATTGTATTTTAGTTTAGATGGTTTCTGTAAAAATAAACAGAATACTTTGATTGATCATTTTGTTCAATAAAAAAATCCCGCAAGAAAACCTGCGGGATTTTGAATATTTGTTTTTCGAAATTACATCGTCTCCATTTTGAAGCTCATGCTTTCGATTACTTTTAGAATCGCTTCTACCGTATCCATTGAAGTTAAACAAGGAACTCCGTTTTCCACGCTCATTCTTCTGATCTGGAACCCGTCTCTTTCTGCCTGTTTCCCTTTTGTAGTGGTGTTTACCACATACTGAACTTTTCCTTTCTGGATCAGGTCGATAAGATTTACGTTTTCTTCTCCGATTTTGTATCCTATTTTGCAAGGAATTCCTTTTTCTTCAAAGAATTTCGCAGTACCTTCTGTAGCCCAGATTCTGAAACCTACTTCATGGAATCTTGCTGCTAAATCAGCGGCTTCTTCTTTATGCTTATCTGCTACTGTGAACAAGATAGAACCGTGCATAGGAACTTTTCTTCCTGCTGCTACCAATCCTTTGTAAAGAGCTTTCTCTAAAGTAGTATCTTTCCCCATAACCTCTCCTGTAGACTTCATTTCAGGGCCTAAAGAGATGTCAACTTTTGTCAGTTTTGAGAAAGAGAATACCGGTACTTTTACGAAGACACCTTCTTTATTCGGAACCAATCCGTTTTTATACCCAAGATCTGCTAATTTCTGTCCTAAGATCGCTTTCGTTGCAAGGTTGGCCATTGGAACGTCTGTGATTTTAGATAAGAAAGGAACTGTTCTTGAAGAACGTGGGTTTACTTCGATCACATATACGTTTCCTTCGAAAAGAACATATTGGATATTCATTAATCCGATCACGTTCAATCCTTTTGCCAATCTCTGGGTATAATCTACTAAGGTATCGATTTCGCTTTGAGAAATATTCTGTGGCGGATATACTGCGATAGAGTCTCCGGAGTGAACTCCTGCTCTTTCGATGTGCTCCATAATTCCCGGAATCACTACTGTTTCACCGTCGCAGATCGCATCTACTTCAATCTCCTTTCCTACCATGTACTTATCAACCAAAACCGGGTGCTCAGGGCTTGCATCTACTGCATGTTCCATGTAGTGTGCCAATTCTGATTCTGCGTATACAATTTCCATTGCTCTACCTCCCAAAACGTAACTTGGACGAACCAATACCGGATATCCGATTTCGTTAGCAATTTTGATGGCTTCTTCTTTTGAAGTGGACGTTCTTCCCTTAGGCTGAGGAATTCCTAATTCCTGAAGTGCTTTTTCAAATTTATCTCTGTTTTCGGCTCTGTCAAGGTCTTCTAATGAAGTTCCTAAGATCTGTACTCCGTGAGAAGCTAATTTATCTGCAAGATTGATCGCAGTTTGTCCTCCGAACTGTACTACCACTCCTTTAGGTTTTTCAAGCTCGATGATATTCATTACATCTTCTTCGGTAAGCGGCTCGAAGTATAATTTATCTGAGATAGAGAAGTCTGTAGAAACTGTTTCAGGGTTATTGTTGATGATGATCGCTTCGTAGCCCATTTCTTTGATTGCCCATACTGAGTGAACGGTTGCATAGTCAAACTCTACTCCCTGTCCGATTCTGATAGGTCCTGAACCTAGAACGATGATCTTTTCTTTATCAGACACTACGCTTTCGTTTTCTTCTTCGTAAGTTCCGTAGAAGTATGGCGTTTCACTTTCGAATTCAGCGGCGCAAGTGTCTACCATTTTGTAGACCGGCATTACTCCGTTTTCTTTTCTGAAATTGAATACTTCACGTTCTTTTACCTCCCAAAGAACTGCGATATTGATATCTGCAAAACCTAATCTTTTAGCTTCGATTAATGTTTCTTTATCAAACTTATTGGCAGCGATTACTTTCTCGAAATCAACTAATTTTTTCAGTTTCCAGATGAAGAATTTATCAATTTTACTCCATTCTACGATTTGCTCCCAGTCGTATCCTCTTCTTAAAGCATCTCCGATGATGAATAATCTCTCATCATCACACACTCTGATTCTTCTTTCGATTTCTTCAGCAGTAAGCGCCTGAGCCTGTTTAGTTTTTAATCCTAAGTGCTTGATTCCTGTTTCTAATGAACGGATTGCTTTCTGTAAAGATTCTTCTAGGTTTCTTCCGATCGCCATTACTTCTCCGGTTGCTTTCATCTGAGTAGAAAGTCTTCTGTCCGCCGTTTCGAATTTATCGAATGGGAATCTTGGGAATTTAGTCACCACATAATCCAGAGCAGGCTCGAAACATGCGTATGTTTTTCCTGTTACCGGGTTCATGATTTCATCCAGCGTTAATCCTACTGCGATTTTTGCAGCGATCTTTGCGATCGGATATCCTGTTGCCTTACTTGCTAAAGCTGATGAACGGGATACTCTAGGGTTTACTTCGATGATATAGTAGTTGAATGAATGTGGATCTAATGCTAACTGTACGTTACATCCACCTTCAATTCCTAACGCTCTGATGATTTTTAGTGAAGCATTTCTCAGCAACTGGTACTCTCTGTCTGAAAGGGTCTGAGAAGGTGCTACTACGATAGAGTCTCCTGTGTGAACTCCTACCGGGTCAATATTTTCCATGTTACAAACCACAATCGCGTTGTCGTTTGCATCACGCATTACTTCGTACTCAATTTCTTTGAAACCTGCGATGGATTTCTCGATAAGACACTGTGTAACCGGGCTGTGTTTTAGTCCCAATTCAGCAATCTCTTTTAATTCAGCTTCAGTGGCTGCGATACCTCCACCTGTTCCTCCCATGGTAAAAGCAGGACGAACAATAACAGGATATCCGATCTCATCAGCAAATGCTAATGCTCCTTCAACTGTATTTACGATATCTGATTCAGGAACCGGCTCATTCAATTCTCTCATCAATTCACGGAAAAGGTCTCTGTCTTCTGCTCTGTTGATCGCAGAAAGCTTAGTTCCCAGTACTTCCACTTTGCATTCTTCAAGAATTCCTGATTTTTCAAGTTCTACCGCCATGTTAAGACCAGTCTGGCCTCCAAGGGTTGGTAATAATGCATCCGGACGCTCTTTTCTGATGATGTGGCTTACAAACTGTAATGAAATCGGCTCGATATACACTTTATCAGCGATTTCCACATCCGTCATGATCGTTGCAGGGTTTGAGTTAATCAAAATTACTTTGTAGCCTTCTTCTTTTAAAGATAAGCAAGCCTGCGTTCCTGCGTAATCAAATTCAGCTGCCTGCCCAATGATGATAGGTCCTGAACCGATTACTAAAATTGTTTTAATATCTGTACGTTTTGCCATTTTTCTTTTTTTAGATACAAGATGTTAGATGTCAGATTTCAGACTTCCAACAGGATGTTTTACTTTTTTAAATTAGATTTGAATGTATAAATCATTCTTTGAATTTCATTCAGATTTGCTATTAAACTATCAACTTTTTCTGCATCAAGTAAATTCAATTCTCTGGTTAAAATCAGCTGTGTTTGTAGTTCAAAAGAGGATGCATTTGCAATTCCAAGAAAGTGATAAAACTCTCTATCATTATTTCTCCCTGCTCCTTCCGCTATATTTGAAGGAATAGAGATTACAGATCTTTTAATTTGAGAAATCAAACCAAATTTTTCATCTTTGGGTAAATCCACACAAATAATATAAACCTGTTTTGCAAGTTCAATTGATTTCTGCCAAAAAACCAGTTTTTCAAAATTATGCATGATTAAGTCTGTTATCTGATGTCTAATATCTGAAGTCTTTTTTACTTCTTAAAATCTTCCATCATTTGGATAAACTCATCAAATAAGTAGTTTGCATCTTCAGGACCTGGGCTCGCTTCAGGGTGATACTGAACTGAGAAACAAGGGTGGATTTTGTGTTTTAAACCTTCGTTGGTTCTGTCGTTCAGAGCGATGTGCGTTTCGATAAGGTCTGTTCCTTTTAAACTTTCCTGATCTACTGCATATCCGTGGTTTTGAGAAGTGATAGCTACTTTATTTTTCTCTAAATCCAATACAGGGTGGTTTCCTCCTCTGTGTCCGAATTTTAATTTAAATGTTTTTGCTCCACAAGCAAGACCAATCAGCTGGTGTCCTAAGCAGATTCCGAAGATTGGAACTTTTCCTAATAATCCACGGATCATATCTAATGCATGCGGTACATCTTCCGGGTCACCAGGACCGTTTGAAAGCATGATTCCATCCGGATTCATCAATAGGATATCTTCTGCTGTTGTATCCTGAGAAACCACGATGATATCACAGTTTCTTTGAGATAATTCTCTGATGATTCCCAATTTAGCCCCGAAATCTACCAATACTACTTTGAAACCTCTGTTCGGGTTTGCATAAGGTGTTTTAGTAGAAACCTCCTCCACCTGATTGATTGGGAAAGTGGTTGTTTTCAGTTCTGCTGCTGTTACTGCTTCGTCTGCATCAGCATTCACGATTTTTCCTTTCACTACTCCGGAGTTACGAAGAATTCTTGTCAGTCTTCTTGTATCAATTCCTGAAATTCCTGAAAGGTTTTTCTTCTTAAATAATTCATCTAA
>NZ_MAYF01000344.1 GCF_001684955.1 Chryseobacterium contaminans
TTTAATTCATCTTCCATATCTGATCATTTTTTTGTGTTATTATTACGCTAATTAAAAAGAACATAGTTATGCATCATTCCTGCATTCATTTTAACAGGAATACATTACATCGGTTCTTAAAACATATTTTAATCCGTTTCAGTGTTTTTACCCTCTCAATTCATCCCGAACTTCCATCAAAGCAAATCCTAAAAGGTTTTCTCCGTTCCATAATAAAGGATTTTCTGCTCTGGAATCTGTCTCCAGCATGCCGATTCCCCAAATGGTATCGTAAGGACTGGCTTCTACCAGGATTTTATCTCCTGTTGATAAAAGAAAGTCTTTATACTTATTATTCTGTGAGAACTTTAAAAGATTTCCCTGTTTTACAATCTCATATTTATGGTCATTCCAGAGTTTCGGATCAAAGTTTTTTACCTTTCTTCCCAAAGTTTTCGCCTGATTAGGACTAGGAGCCTGCAATATTTTTTCTAAAATTTCAGTATCATTGAATAATCTTGCTTTACCAGCCATCATATAATGTTCTGCCGTTTTGTAAACAATTCCATTTTCTTCAAATTTTCCTGTAAACCATTGGCTAAAACATGATTTCGTAATTTCATCCTTAGCTGTATGTCCCCAGAAAAACAAAAACTTTATCCTTTGCTTTTTCTGAAATCTGTCTTTAATAGTTTGTATGGTGTATTTCATATTGTGTTATTTATACACAAATGTAATACAATATCATTTTATCCGCCAAATATATTTGTGTTATTTTTACGCTAATAAGTATAAACAACTGATTATCAATTACAAAATTTGAATTTTATAAAACACTAATATCACAAATATTTTGTACAAATGACACTCATCTATCAGACTTCGGCTAAAGCCAATGGACTTTTTGTTCATAAAAAACGGGCTTTAGCCCGTTTCTATTGAATTTATTTTCTGAATATTTTTTATAACACACATTTAGGTAGTGCTTTATTGCACTTTAACCATCACATTTGTGATTATTCGTGTAAAATATTGGTTTTATTTGTGGTTAAAAAACTATTTGATTTCAAAGTAGAAGCCCTGTTCTTCAAGCTCTTTGTATTTTTCCTGATTGAAAGTAAACAGTTTTCCCGGTCTTCCGCTTCCCTCTTTTTTAACGTTATTGGTTTCATTAAGCAAACCATAACTCATGATTTTTTTGCGGAAGTTTCTACGGTCTATTTCCTGTCCTACAATGGTTTTGTAAAGATTTTCAAGGTCTGAGAAAGGAAATTCTTCATTAAGAAGATTAAAGCCGATTGGCTGGTATTGAATTTTCGTACGAAGTCTTTTTAAAGCAATATCAATGATATTTTTGTGATCGAAAGCTACTGAAGGAAGCTGATTCACACTGAACCACTGCGCATCATCTGCATCAGAATCCGCAAAGAGTTCATGGTAGGAAGGGTTCACAAGACCCAAATAGGCCACAGAAACCACTCTGTTTCTAGGATCGCGGCCTACGTTACCAAATGTATAGAGTTGTTCTAGAAAATCGGGCTTTATACCTGCTTCTTCATGCAGCTCTCTTTTTACGGCATCATCCAGATTTTCATCATCCAGAACAAGGCCTCCCGGAAGTGCCCAACCACCTTTAAAAGGTTCAATATTTCTCTTGATTAAAAGAATTTGAAGATCTTTTTTATCGAAATATCCAAAGATAACGGCATCTACCGCTACTTTGATATCCTGTAATTTTTTTGGAGACTCCATAAATTTATTTGCGTTACGAATACACAAATTTACAATTTATCAACAAAATAAAAAACATTTCCCTTATAATAAAAGTTCATACCTTTAAGTTATAATTATAACCAACTTAAAACTAAATATTTATGAAAAATTTACTAGCAATCATCATTATTGGTTTTTTACTTACAGCATGTGAAAAAGGAAAACCCGCTAACTCTGAAAATCCAGATAAGAAAGACTCTAACGCTGCCGCTTCTGAATGGAAGCCCGTGGATTCAGCAACCGCAATGAAAGCATGGATGGAATTTGCCACTCCGGGTGACATGCATAAAATGTTAGCCAAATTTGATGGAAACTGGACCGGTGCTACCAGTATGTGGATGGACGACAGTGGAAAAGCAGCAACTTCCACTTCTGAATGTACTAATAAAATGATCTTTGAAGGCCGTTATCAGGTAAGCAATTACAAAGGTAATTTCATGGGAATGCCCTTTGAAGGAATGAGCATCATGGGCTATGATAATGCCAAGAAAAAGTTTGTAAGCACGTGGATAGACAACATGGGAACAGGCTTGATGCATGCAGAAGGAGATTGGAATCCATCAAAGAAATCAATTGATTTTAAAGGCAAAATGACAGATCCAAGTCAGCCTGGCAAAGAATGTGAAGTAAGAGAAGTTTATACGTTTACAGATGATAATAACCATACTTTGGAAATGTATGGACCTAATCCTAAAACAGGAAAGGAAATGAAAACAATGGAAATAAAATTCACCCGCAAAAAGTAAAAATAAGAAAACCGCTTCTTAATGGAAGCGGTTTTTGTTTTATAATGAATTAGTCGTTCAGCTTTAGTACAGCCATGAATGCAGATTGTGGAACTTCCACTCTACCGATTTGCTTCATCTTCTTCTTACCTTCTTTCTGCTTTTCCAATAGCTTACGCTTTCTGGAAATATCTCCACCGTAACATTTTGCGGTAACGTCTTTTCTTAAAGCTTTGATGGTTTCTCTTGCAATAACTTTTGTTCCCAATGCCGCCTGAACAGCAATATCAAACTGTTGTCTCGGAATCAGCTCACGAAGCTTTTCACACATCTTCTTACCAATGTGGTAAGCATTACTGTCATGAATCAAAGATGAAAGGGCATCTACCATATCACCGTTAATCAAAATATCCATTTTTACAAGCTTGGAAGCTCTGAATCCGATCGGGTGGTAATCAAATGATGCATATCCTTTTGAGATTGATTTTAATCTGTCATAGAAGTCGAAAACAACCTCAGCAAGAGGCATATTGAAGATTAATTCAACTCTTTCTGATGTTAAATAGCTCTGGTTAACAATTTCTCCTCTTTTCTCAATACATAAAGTCATTACAGCTCCTACAAAGTCAGATTTTGTAATGATAGAAGCCTTAATATAAGGTTCTTCTACTCTATCCATTGTGGAAGGATCCATCATTTCAGATGGGTTATTGATCATGATAGGAACTTCTGGTTCCTTTTTAGTATATCCAAAATAAGATACGTTCGGAACCGTGGTGATAACGTTCATATTGAACTCTCTATCCAGACGTTCCTGAACAATTTCCATGTGAAGCATTCCCAAGAATCCGCAACGGAATCCGAAACCAAGAGCAGCAGAACTTTCTGGTTCGAAAACCAAAGAAGCATCATTCAATCTTAACTTTTCAAGGGAGAATCTTAATTCTTCAAAATCTTCAGAATCAATAGGATAAATACCGGCAAATACCATTGGTTTCACCTCTTCAAATCCATCAATAGGAGCTGCAGCCGGCTTCTCAAAAGAAGTAATGGTATCCCCTACTTTTACTTCACGTGCATCTTTGATCCCTGAAACCAAGTATCCTACATCACCACACTCGATTGTTTTCTTTGGAACCTGTTTCAGTTTAAGGGTTCCTACCTCATCTGCCCCGTATTCTTTTCCTGTAGCAAAGAATTTGATTTTTTCATTTTTAGTAATGCTTCCGTTCACTACTTTGAAATAAGCTTCAATTCCTCTGAATGGGTTATAAACAGAGTCAAAGATCAAAGCCTGAAGCGGTGCGTCAGGATCTCCTACCGGCGCAGGAATTCTTTCCACGATCTGCTCCAGTAAGTGATGAACTCCTTCTCCTGTTTTTCCTGAAACTCTCAATACATCTTCATATTCGCATCCGATAAGATTCATGATCTCATCAGTTACTTCTTCAGGGTTTGCAGACGGAAGGTCAATTTTATTCAAAATCGGAATGATCGTTAAGTCATTTTCCAATGCTAAATACAAATTACTGATGGTCTGTGCCTGAATACTTTGTGCAGCATCTACAATAAGAAGCGCTCCTTCACAGGCAGCAATAGAACGGGAAACTTCATAAGAGAAGTCTACGTGTCCAGGTGTATCAATCAGGTTTAGAATATATTTTTCTCCTTTATATTCATAATCCATCTGGATCGCGTGAGACTTGATAGTAATCCCACGTTCTTTTTCCAAATCCATATCATCTAGCGTCTGAGACTGTAATTCTCTTTGAGTAACAGTGTTTGTATACTCCAAAAGACGGTCTGCCAGGGTACTTTTACCGTGGTCGATATGAGCGATTATGCAAAAATTTCGTATGTTTTTCATTTAAGAATCTTGTAATTTGCAAAGATAAAAAAAAGCGAGAGATTATTGTCTTTCATTATCTTATTGTATCAATTTATTTAAAATAGCCGGTAAAATCTATAAAGACAGTGAATATCTTTTCTTTTAATTACTATAAAATTAGTTTCCTGTTAATGGAATCTATGAATACATTCGGTATTTCCGAAGCATTATCATTTGTATCACTTCTATAACAACTTCTTTTTTTTGTGCTGATCATGAAACTGCCATTATTATTTTTTTCATGAATAATTTTCGCGCAAAAGTATTGATTTAAAGAGAAAATTAAACGGCTCTCACAAAAAGATTTGTAAGAGCCGTCCAACATTAAAAAAATAAACTATTATGGGTTTTGTTTAGGTCCCGTAGCGTTATTATGTACATGAGGTTTTCTTTCATTCATTTTATCTCTCATCATTCCCTCAGACTGAAACAGCTTCAGAACTTTCTGGCAGGGAATCACCTGCTGCATTTTCTCTGCATATTTCTTTCTGTTATCCAAAAGCTTCTGCCCTATTTCAAAGCTTTGTTGTAATTTAGCTTTGGCTTCATCATCTGATAAAGTTTCGGGATTAAAGCCTGGATCAAATTGACTTTTTATCTGTTTCTGACTGTCAAGATATTCGTTATAAAGCTGAGTAAATTCTGCTTTATCTCCAGGATCCACATTCAGATTATCCATAATCATATTATTCCTGAATTTTTTAAGGAGTTCCTTTCTTTCTTCAGGAGAAAGATTATTGATGACTTCCTTCCTTTGTTTAGGATCCATCTTTTTCCAGTCATAATCTGTTCTTTGGGCATTTAAGCCAAGACTAAAACCATAAATAATAAAAAACGTCAATAGTATCTTTTTCATCTTTCTTTATTAATTATATAAATCCAAATAAACATCCTGAGTAGAATTGCTCGCTAGTTCTGCAATTTCAGAATTGGAGAACGAGTCCAGATATTCATTCATCCGTGTTTCTTCTTTTTTGTTTACGGGTTTTACTATTTTTTGTGAAACAGTTTCTTTTTCATTTTCTCCTTCGCCTTTCACTGCAAAAGAAGTATTATTTTTCTGATTTCCAACTGTTTGATTATTATTTTCAACAGAAGTTAAATCACTTTTCAATGTTTCATAAGCAAGTTCTGCTTCTGTTGTGGGCTCTCCTTTATGAAGAACATACGCTTCTTTTGAATTCAGATTTTTATCCACTGAATCATTATTGGAATTAAAAATGAAAGTTACTCCAAAGATCAAAGCCAGTGATGCAGCCGCTGCATACATCCAATTTAACTTAAAGACCGGCGCAGGCGCTTTTTGCTCCGGCTTTATATCATTCATAACCCTCTCCTGAATATTTTCAAACAAATTTTCAGGGACTGTGTAAATGTTTTTACGTTCTAGTTTTTCTATATCGAACTCTTTCATCTTTGTTTTCTCAAAAATTATCTTTCGTAATTTTCTTTAATATACTCTTCTATTTTCTGTTTGGCATAATGATAATTTGTCTTCAAAGTTCCTACCGACATATCTACAATCTTAGATATTTCTTCATAGGGTAAATCATCATAATACCGCATCATAAATACCAGTTTCTGCTTTTCCGGCAGGCTCTGTATGGCGTTCTGCAATAAAATCTGTATTTCTTCAGCATCTCCTTCCACATTATCGGCCACAAGATTCTGCATATGATACTCCGGATCTTCATCTGTTTTCTGCATTTTCTTCAGTTTATTAACCTGCTGCAGTGCTTCGTTGGTTGCAATCCTGTACAGCCAGGTATACAGCTGGCTATCGTTTTTAAACTGATGAAAATTCTGATAAGCTTTAATAAAAGTTTCCTGCAAAGTATCCTGGGCAAGATCTCCGTCCACAATAATTCTTCTAATGTGCCAGTACAATCTGCTTTGATAGGCATCCATCAAGGCACGAACACCTTCATTCTGTGTCCGTGGATTCTGCATCAACGAAATAATTTCCGCGTCCTTAATCTTCATAAGATGCCTTTCACTGTTTTGGATTACAAAAATAACTGAAAGTTAAATTAAATATTCAATTTTCAGTTTAAATATTAAAAATAATATGAGACAGTTACGCAATAAACGTGCCCATATTTAAGTTTGGCGTTTCTGTGCTGTTCTTCCTTTTCCGGATCGGGTTAAAATCTTATATTTGTTAGATGCAAATTGTAATTATCGGTTCCGGAAATGTGGCTTACCATATGGCAAAAGCCTTTAGTTTGAAGGGTATTTTCCTTGCTCAGATTTTTGGGCGGAACGAAAAAGAATTGAGTAAAATTTCTGAAGAGCTGAATATTCCTTATTCTGCAGAACATCTGGAAGATGCAGATCTGTATATTATCTGTGTAAGTGACAATTCCGTAGGGGAAGTCTCGAAATTAATTACCAAACAAGACTGCCTGGTTGCCCACACTTCGGGTTCACTCCCAAAGGAGACTTTGAGTGGAGAATACAGAAAGGCAAGTTTTTATCCTTTACAGACCTTTTCAAAATCCAAAGAACTGGAATACGAAAAGATTCCGTTTTTCATTGAAGCCGAGAATGAAAAGGATACAAAAATCCTCTTTGATCTGGCTTCAAGGATTTCAAAAAATGTAATGGAAAGTACTCATGAAAAAAGAAAGTATATTCATTTAACAGCAGTTTTTGCCTGCAACTTTGTGAATCATCTTTTTTCCAGAGCTAAAGAAATTTCAGATTCCCAGGAAATCCCTTTTGAATATTTTTTACCGCTGATAGATGAAACGGTTCAGAAAATCCATGAGATAGAGCCTAAAATGGCCCAGACAGGCCCGGCTGTAAGAAATGACCTTAGAGTACTGGAATTACATGAGCAATTATTACGAAACGAAGAAAGTCTTACCATTTATAAGACAATGAATCATTCTATTCAAAAAATGTATGAGTTATAAAGAGAAATTAAAGGATATCAAAGCCTTTGTATTTGATGTAGACGGAGTTTTCACCGATGGAAGCGTTTATCTGATGCCTGGCGGAAATATGTGTAGAGTTATGAATGTACTGGATGGCTACGCAGTTGTTAAAGCTTTAAAAAACAATTATTTAATAGGGGTAATAACAGGAGGTAACGATGAAATGGTAAAACACAGAATCAATTACCTTGGTATTCAGGATTATTATCCGAAGTCCCACAATAAAATTGAGGATTTTGAAGATTTTAAAAAGAAATACAACCTTAAGAACGAGGAAATTCTGACTATGGGAGATGATCTTCCGGATATTCATATCATGGAAAGTTCTGCAATTGCAGCATGCCCTGAAAATGCAGTTCCTGAAGTAAAGGGAATTTCTGATTATATTTCTCCGAAAAAAGGAGGAAGCGGTGCTGTACGCGATGTTATTGAACAGGTAATGAAAGTTCAGGGGAACTGGCATGATGATAATACCCAATCTATATAACTGCGCTTATGAAATTACTTCTAGCCTCCCAATCACCAAGAAGAAAAGAGTTGCTTTCCAGCCTTGGTTTTGAATTTGAAGTGGTAAAAATAGACTGTGAGGAAATTATCCCTGAACACATCAATATAGAAAATGCAGCTGCTTATCTGGCTGAATTAAAAGCTGATGCTTTCAGAAGTCTTATAGCTGATGAAGTTTTATTGACTGCAGATACTGTTGTGGCCATAGACCAGCAGATTCTGGGTAAACCAACCGATGAAACGGATGCCTGCAATATGCTTAGAAGTCTTTCCGGAAGAACTCACCAAGTGTATACAGGAATTACGATCAAAACTGCAGATAAGACATTTACGGAAACTGATGTTGCTGATGTAACTTTTGATGAGATTACAGATGAAGAAATCCAGTATTATATTCAAAAGTATAAACCATTTGATAAAGCCGGAAGCTATGGGATTCAGGAATGGTTGGGAATGGCAAAAATTAAGAGCCTTACAGGTAGTTTTTATACGATTATGGGACTTCCAACCCATCTTGTTTACAAAATTTTAAAAGAGATCTCTGTTATTTAAAAACCATAGCGGTTTCTGACCTCCATAAAGATGAAATAAAATATTTCCGGGAGAAATATAAATATTATTCATTATAAAATTTTATTATTTTTACAAAATCATCAAACTGCTGATAATAAAAAGCAGATTAGCGAGTTATATTGAATAATGAAAAAGAATATATTGTTCCTTTTAGTGATTTGTCTCATTGCTTCTTGTGCTACCAAAACAAAGAAGCCGGAGCAGCGTTCCAAACTCCTGAAAGGGTTTTCCACATATTACAACACTCTCTTTAATGCCAAGGATGCATTAAACAGTGAATTTACAGCCAGAGATAAAGGCCATAAGGATAATTTTTATGCACCTTATATTCCTATTCTTACCTTTGAGGAACAACCTTTAGGAAGTGATCTGGGACAATCAGCAGCTTTTGCAGAAAACTCCATGAAAATGGCAGAGGTTGTGAACAGGCCATCCGGAAGAAACTCCGGAATCCCGAATATGCCAAACGGCCCTGTAAATGATTCTGCCAATCCTGATGATGCAACAACTACCAAAGGGGCTACAACTTTGGAAATTGCTGAAGCAAAAGCATTAAAAGCAATTAATAAGTATTCTGTTACAAGAAACGGTGAAGAAAAAAACAAACAGATTTTTGATGCCTATATTATCCTTGCGCAATCCAGAATCTATAGAAATAAACCGTTAGAAGCACTGGATGCTCTTAATTATGTCTTCACTCATATGAAGGATGACAAAAGGGTTCCGCTGGCAAGAATTTATCAAGGGGTGGCTTATGATAAAATCAAAGACTACCACAGGGCTCATGAAACTTTTGCTAAATTAAAGAGTGACGGAATTAATAAGACTTATGCCAAGCTATTGAGTATTTATTACGCAGAATCACTTTTGGATGCCGGAAAAAAAGAAGACGCAGCCAAAGAACTTGATATTGCTTTTGAATTAAACTCCAACCGAAAACTGAAGAGCAGAATTGCTTATCTAAGAGGCCAGGTTCTTGAAAATCTGGGACAAAACGATAAGGCAAGAGAAAGTTATACAGCGGCTTACAAATATTCCAATGATTTTGAATTTGAAGTAAAATCTCAGATTGCCATTGCCAAAACGTTCAATGGTAAGGGAGATTATAACGGGGCTAAAAACTATCTGGAAGGGATCAGTAAGAAAGGGACCTATGGTTCCAGGAAAAATGAATTTTACTATGCCTTAGGATTGATGGCCAATAAAGCAGGAAAACAGGATGAAGCACAGCAATTCTTCAGAAAATCTTTATTTGAAAAGGTTTCTGACCCTCAGATTCGTGGTTTGACGTATTATGAGATAGGAAAAAGTTATCTTGAAAAGAACGACTATATTGGTGCTGGGATTTATTATGATTCAGCTCTTGCTGTGATGACCTATGAACCTTCAAAGATTTTGTTAAAGGATCAGTCTGCCTACATAAAAAAAATCTCTAAGAACTATTACCTGATCAAAAAGAATGACAGTATCCTTTCTTTGGCCAAGATGGATAATGCTCAAAGAACTGATTTTTTCTCAAAATATATAGCCAAATTAAAGATTAAAGAAGAGAAAGAAGAACAGGAAAGAAAACGTGCGGAACGAAACAAAGGGTTTGACACCGGCGATTATAATGCAAATTCTATTTTTGCCAACAGCAATTCTAATTCTTTTGAGGATTTTGGGGTAACTACAAAAGGTTTTTACTTCAACAATACCGGAACTGTAAGTAAGGGAACTTCTTCATTTAAGCAGATATGGGGAGAAAGAGCCCTTTCTGATAACTGGCGTTTTTCCAAGAAAATGGCTTCTATTGAAGATATGAAAAGTGAAGCTCTTGGGGTAACTAATGCTCCTAATCCGAGACGTTTTGAACCCGCTTATTATATTGAGCAAATTCCAACGAATCAGGAAAGACTTGCACAGCTTAAAAAGGATAGAGATACTGCATCTCTGGGACTTGGTATTATGTATCAGAACTATTTTACCAATACACCACTGGCCACCAAAACTTTGTATGATCTTGTAGATGTAAAACCTGAAGAAAAGGTAATGCTACAGGCATTGTATGAGATTTTCGCGATGAATTACGAGAAAACTCCACAGGCCGCTGAAAGAGCCAAACAAATCCTGTTATCCGATTATCCTTATACTTCTTATGCTGAATTTGCAAGAAATCCTAAAAACAATTCATTTGTAAAATCAACAGAGGAAGTTGAGAATGAATATAAACGAGCCTATGCTCTATATGAATCTGAGAAATTCACAGA
The DNA here is from genome assembly GCF_001684955.1 of Chryseobacterium contaminans. Classification (GTDB taxonomy): domain Bacteria; phylum Bacteroidota; class Bacteroidia; order Flavobacteriales; family Weeksellaceae; genus Chryseobacterium; species Chryseobacterium contaminans. Next base: position 10,634 of record NZ_MAYF01000344.1, read on the forward strand.
AAGTAAGGAGGTTATTGATCAAACCATCCAGAAGTATCCGAAAGATGCATTAGTGCCGAAATTATATCTTTTAAATGCATTTAATACAGGAAAAGCCAGTGGAAAGGAAGTGATGATTCTCCAGCTTGAACAGATTGCTTTAAATTATTCCAAAACACCAGAAGGTATAAGGGCTAAAGAGATGCTGAATTATCTGAAAAGTGATCTCAGCTTTCAGGCTACGGATAATAAGGGGAATGCTATTCCTCAGCAGCCGGTGTCTCCTACTCCATCCACCAATAAAAATAAAAATATTCCGGATGGAGCCAATGGGAATTTTAACAGTCAGGGAAATTTAAAAGTCAAGGATTCGGATCTTAAACAGGTACAACCGACAACAAATATGGACAGTCTTCCTCAACAAAAAGTTGAAAAACCTAAATTAAGAAATAAGAATGTTCCGGACGGACCACAAAAACAATAAAATAAAAAGCGAAGATATATTCTTCGCTTTTTTAATTCCTGTTTTCAAGTTTAAGCTCTATGAGCCTTTTTTCTTTACCCCATGAAAGTCTTTAAGATAAAAGGGCTCAAAGTAAGCCATATCTTCAAATTCTTTCTTTTCTATTTTCTCCAGTGTCTTTTTAATCAGATATTGTGCAGACGGGTAAATATCTTCCCTGAAGTCTGCATTGGGTAGATTTAAAATATCTTTAGCTTTCTTGGCTCCGTCACCCACAAAAACCACTTTTTTGTCTTTAAATTCTTCAAAAGAATTTTCATCTAAAATTTTGGCTTCAGTTGCAGAGAGTTCTTTCCCAGTAGAACCGTCATAAATAGCCGTATAAACCTCCATTCTCCTCGCATCGATCAATGGCACTATCAGCTCATAGTTTTGTCCTAAAAACGGCTCTATCATGCTTTCAAGAGAATTAACAGCAATAAACGGCACTTTCAACCCATAGCAGAACCCTTTTGCTGAGGCAGCGCCAATTCTTAATCCGGTATAAGAACCTGGTCCTTTACCCAAGGAAACTGCTTCAATCTCTTTCAGTGAAATTCCTGCCCCTTCCAGTGCCCATTCTACATAGGTATGAAGGCTTTCGGATTGTTTATAGTTTTCAGAAACTTCTTCACATATGCACAGCAGCTTTTCGTTATCGGATACGGCTACTGAACAGTTTTTAGATGATGTTTCAAGATATAGAATTTTCATTTTCTTATTTTAAGCTAAATAGCAACCTTGCAGAAAAGCAAAATTGCCATTGAAATTTTCTGCAAATTTAGTCCTTTATTTTGATACTATTTTTTATAGATCGTTCTTGGTTCAGCCTGAGCACTTGGATAAATACACATATCCGCGATGGTAACATGTTTTGGAGCGTTTATACAATAGGCAATGGCATCTGCAATATCTTCGGCTTTTAATGGCTCATACCCTGCGTACACTGTTGCAGCTTTTTCGCTGTCTCCTTTGAATCTTACCAATGAAAAATCTGTTTCCACAGCTCCGGGCTGGATATTGGTTACTTTAATTCCGAATTCAGTAAGTTCTAATCTCATTCCTTCAGAAATAACATCTACTGCTTTCTTGGTAGCACAGTACACTACTCCATTGGCATAGGTTTGTCTTGCTGCTACAGAGCTTATGTTTATAATATGACCTAATTTTTTAGTTTTCATATCTGGAATAATCATTTTGGAAACATAAAGAAGCCCCTTCACATTCCCATCAATCATAGAATCCCAGTCATCAGTCTTACCAGATGAGATAGGATCAAGCCCATGTGCATTCCCTGCATTATTAATCAGAACGTCAATATCTTTCCATTCTTTTGGAAGCGAACTAATCGCGGTTTCCACTTCTTCAAGATTCCTGACATCAAACTTTAAACTAAATATTTCGGTAAATTGAGATAATTCTTTCTTTAAAGATTCCAGTACTTCATTTCTTCTTCCGCAAATGATGATTCTGTTCCCTTGCTTTGCCAGCAGCTCTGCCGTAGATTTACCGATTCCGGAAGTAGCTCCGGTGATTAATATTGTTTTCATAAAACTGATTATTTTTTGAATCTAACAATGTATCAGTATAACAATTTACCAATGTATGATCTTTGGGGTTACATTGATATGCTTTTATACTGGTACATTATGTATTATTTTTTTAATTGGTTAGTTTGCATCGAATGCCAGGAAAGCATCAATGATATGATCTATTACTAAGTTTTTATCTTCATCCGGTATGACGGAAATGATATCAAACCTCACCTCATTCTGCTTATCAAATTCTTCCAGATAATGGTTTGCTGCCAGAACTATAGATCTGATCTTTGTTTTGTTCACCGCTTCCTGTGGCAGCATAAAGACATCTGTGGATCTTGCTTTTACTTCTACAATAATAATAAGCTCAGCTTTTTCAGCAATGATATCAATTTCAGCTTTTTGAAATCTGAAGTTTCTGGTCAGGATTTTATATCCACTTTTTTGAAGAAAATCAGCAGCCATATCTTCAGCTATTTTTCCAAAGTCGTTATGATCAGCCATGCCTTACGTTTTAAGAATAAAGTAGGAGAGTGCTTTAAAACTCAACCTTAACTTTAGCATCAATTTTAACCTTAACAGTTCCACCGATTAAGAGCGGTCTGTTGTCTTTGATATGCCCATTTGGAAATCCGAATACTACAGGGAATTTATATTTTGAGATTCTCTCAGAGATCAATTTATAGGCAAACTCATCAAAGCTGGCTTCATACTCTTTATTATCTTTTTCGTCACCCATATTGGTCATTCCACCTACGATAAGCCCTTTGATTTTAGTAAAAACTCCTGCCAGTTCAAGACTCATAATCATACGGTCAAGAGCATAGAAGTTTTCTCCGATATCTTCTATGAATAAGATCTTATCTTTAAAGTCGAAAGAATATTTGGTTCCCAGAAGGGCATAGATAAGGGCTAAATTCCCTCCAACCAATTCTCCCTCAATATTCCCTTTTTTATTTAATGAATGAGATTTTAGGCTGTATTTAGGTGTTTTTCCTTTTAGAATATCGAATATCAGATCATAACTTTCATCAGTTACTCCAAAACTGGATGTTTTGATGGTTTGTCCGTGGATGGAAGCATATCCTTTTTTCAACAGGTAGCTTTGGATTACCGTGTTATCAGAATATCCGATATACCATTTTGGATTTTCTGTGAAGTTTTTCAACTTAAGATGCTGGATCAGGTGCTGACATCCGTAACCACCTCTTGAAGCCCAGATAGCACCAATTTCTTTATCGTTTAAAGCCCAGTTGATATCTTTTATTCTTTCCTTTTCTGTTCCGGCGTAATTATATCCGTTTGAAAATTTAGTGTACAGATGTTCTCCTAAGACAGGTTCAAATCCTTTACTTTTAATCAATTTTATTCCCTTTTCAAGTTGTGAAGCATCTACAGCTCCTGCAGGGGAAATAACAGCTATTTTGGCTCCTTTTTTAAGAGCTTTTGGAAAGATAATTTTTTTCATTTTGTTTGTTGATATTTTACTTCTTTTTTCTCGGCTTCTTCAAGGCGTCTGTCGAACTGGTTGAACTTTTTAAAGCTCTGCAGGAAGATAAAGAAACTGAAAATAATAAGAATCACTCCTACAACTCTTCTGATCTGATTGGCGAGTTTCTGGGTAAGCTTGTCATGAAATTGCTTGGCCAGAAATATTTTGGCAAGGTCAATACAAAGGTAAGTTCCGATGACAATGCCTATATATAAAATAAAACTGCTGGTGTCCGGATATTGATTCCTTACGGAAATTACCGTTACCAGCCAGAAAAGGATGACTCCAACATTTAAAAGATTAAAGAAAAAACCATTAAAAAAGGTTTTAATATAGTTTTGGCTAATGATCTTGTCTTCGCCAGGCATATGCATTTTGGTTTTTGTTACCAGCATCACAATCCCGTAAACAAAAATCAGAATAGAAGTGATCCTGTAAAATCCCGGATGTTTATCTATGAGGGTAACAATATCTGCACTGGCATAATAGGCTGCTACAATACACAGTAAATCTGCAGTGATGACTCCAAGATCCAATGATAAGGCATGTTTTGGGCCTCTCGAGAAGCTGGTCTCTATTAACAGGAAGAATATAGGTCCTATAAAAACCAGACTCAACATGAATCCTAAAATAATGGCAGATAGTACAAGTTCAAGCATTTAATCAATTTTAAAATGAAAAAAAATTCATTCCGTTTTATACAAAGTTATACTTTATGATTTAATTATTCAATAAAGATGTTATATATCAACTTTATTTTGTTTAAGATTTTTTGAGACAAAGCGGGAAGCTGGGATAGGGAAGTTATGACAGTATAAGCCAACGAATGCTGCTTATAATACTATTCTGAAATTCTCTGAAAAATAAAGAGGTTATTCCATTCTGGAACAACCTCGTATTATTTTATTTTTATTTTTTTGATTCTGATATTAATCAACAATCTTAAAGTCTAACTGCTTTTGGATCAGGTTTGCTTTTACAACTTTAATCTGAACCTGATCTCCCAACTGGTATTTATTTCCGTGTCTTACCCCGTATACAGCATGTGTTTTAGCATCATACATATAAGAATCATCTACCAGATCTCTTAATTTGATAAGACCTTCAGCTCCGTTTTCAGGAATTTCTACCCAGAATCCAAATTCAGCCACTCCGGAAATAACCCCTGTGAAAGTTTCACCAAGATGTTTTTCCATGAATTTCACCTGCATGAACTTGATAGAATCTCTTTCTGCATCAGCCGCCAGTCTTTCCATAGAACTGCAGTGTTTTGCTTTTTCTTCCAGTTCCGGTCTGCTTGGGGATTTTCCACCATCAAGATAATGCTGAAGAAGACGGTGAGCAATTAAATCCGGATAACGACGGATAGGAGAGGTGAAGTGGGTATAATATTCAAATCCTAATCCGTAGTGACCTATTGGCTCCGTAGAATATACCGCCTTACTCATACTTCTCATGGCAAGGGTTTCAATCATGTTTTCTTCTCCTTTTCCTTTTACATCATGAAGAAGCTTATTCAAAGATTCTGCAACCTTTTTGGTATTGGCAAGGTTCATCTTATATCCGAAGGTAGAAACAAAGTCTCTTAACGATTCGAGTTTAGCAGGATCCGGATCATCGTGAACCCTGTAAATAAATGTATTTTGAGTAATTTCTCCTTTTCTTGTAAGAGATACAAATTCTGATACTTTTTTATTGGCTAAAAGCATAAATTCTTCGATCAGGTGATTGGAGTCTTTACTGATTTTAAAGTACACTCCAACCGGCTCATTATTTTCATCCAGGTTGAATCTTACTTCACTTCTGTCAAAAGTAATGGCCCCTTTTCTGATACGCTCGTTACGCATGATCTTAGCCAGCCTGTCCAGAACATTAATTTCCTCAGCTAAATCACCCTGGCCGGTTTCAATACGTTCCTGAGCTTCCTCATAAGTAAATCTTCTGTCTGAATGTATTACTGTTCTTCCAAACCATTGTTTCTGGATCTCTGCCTGATCATTCAGCTCAAAAACTGCAGAGAAGGTATATTTATCTTCATTTGGGCGAAGGGAGCACACATCATTACTTAACACCTCTGGAAGCATTGGAACCACCCTGTCTACTAAATAAACTGAAGTTGCTCTCTGATACGCTTCATCATCCAAAATAGTTCCCGGAACTACATAATGGGACACATCAGCAATATGAACCCCGATTTCCCAGTTCCCGTTTTCCAGTTTTCTTATGGATAAAGCATCATCAAAATCTTTCGCATCTTTAGGGTCTATAGTAAACGTACAGATATTACGCATATCCCAACGTTTTGCTACCTCTTCATCCGTGATACTTCTGTCAATTTTATCTGCATCCAGTTCTACTTCCTGTGGAAATTCATAAGGCAAACCATATTCTGCAAGAATAGAGTGGATCTCTGTTTCATGTTCTCCCGGAGCACCTAATACCTGTGTGATTTCACCTTCAGGATTTTTATTTCCAGGTTTCCATTCTGTCATCTTAACAATGACCTTATCTCCATCCTCAGCATTATTGAATTTTCCTTTTGGAATAAAGATATCTGTATTGATTGATTTTTTATCACAAACCACAAATCCGAAATCCTTGTGAGCCACCTTCTGAAATGTACCCACAAACTCTGTTCTGTTTCTTTCCAAAACCTCCAAAACAGACCCTTCAAGTTTCTTTCCTTTATAATGATAAGTTATAATAAGAACCTTATCTCCCTGAAGCGCATCCTTTACATTTTTAGAATGAACGAAAACATCATCTTCTAATCCTTCTACATTAACGTAAGCATTTCCGCTTTGGTTGAAATCAATAATTCCAGTTAACGTTCCTGCAATTTTCAGGTTTACGATATACTTTCCTCTTTCTACTTCTTTGATCTTTTCAGATCCCTGAAGTTTATGCAGCGCCTGGATGACAAGTTCCCTTTGTCTTGGATTTTTGTAGTCTATTCCGTCAGCAATCTGCTTATAATTATAAATTTTTGATGCATTAGCATTCATGAAACGAAGGATCAATCTTCCGATTTCCATCAGTTTCAAATCATTTTTATGACTTATATATTTTCTTTTTTTTGGCATTTTAATTTTTTTTAAATTACTTAAGTTGTTATATCATGAAAATAAAATTTCCTTAATTCCAGAATTTTCAAATTCAAAAT
>NZ_MAYF01000345.1 GCF_001684955.1 Chryseobacterium contaminans
TTCCGGAATTTTAATATTTTCGAGACGATTTAATTTAGCTACGTTTTCTTTTTCCTTTTCAATATACCCTTTATATTTGATATTGATCTCTGCTTGTTCTCTTACTTCGTCGTTGTATTGAGAAGAAGTTTCTTTAATAAAATCAATTCCATCAAGTTTATCTAAAGTCATATTAGGTCTTGTAAGAATTTGAGCGGCTCTGTAAGCCTGATCTACAGGACTGCTTTCTATTGACTCTAAAATAGGGTTGATAACGCCTGGTTTTAAAGAAGTTTCACGTAAAAACTCTTCAAGTTGCTGACTTTCAGATATTTTTGTTTCTACTTTTCTTAATCTCTCTTCTTTTGCCAGTCCAAGTTGGTATGCTTTCTCAGTTAATCTGATATCTGCGTTATCCTGTCTTAATAAAAGTCTGTATTCGGCACGTGAAGTAAACATTCTGTATGGTTCTTCAGTTCCTTTTGTAATCAAGTCATCAATTAATACTCCAATATAAGCTTCATCTCTGTTCAGGATAAATTCATCTTTTTCATGAACTTTATTGTGAGCGTTGATTCCGGCAATCAGCCCTTGACCTGCTGCTTCTTCATATCCTGTAGTTCCATTGATCTGTCCTGCGAAATATAAATTGTCAATCAATTTTGTTTCCAAGGTATGCTTCAATTGGGTAGGAGGGAAGTAGTCATATTCAATGGCGTATCCCGGACGGAAGACTTTTACATTTTCAAATCCTGGAATATGTTTCATGGCTTTGATCTGAACATCCTCCGGAAGAGAAGAACTGAATCCGTTTACATAGATCTCAACAGTTTTCCATCCTTCCGGTTCTACGAAAAGCTGGTGTCTGTTTCTTTCTGCAAAACGATTAATCTTATCTTCAATACTTGGACAGTATCTTGGGCCTAAACTTTGAATCGTTCCGTTGAACATTGGACTTCTATCGAAACCTTCACGAAGAATATCGTGTACCGTTTCGTTCGTATATACAATATGACAACTTAATTGTTTGGTTAATTTCGGAGTATCAAGATAGCTGAACTTTTGTGGTTTTTCATCTCCTCTCTGTTCTTCCATTTTTGAATAATCCAAACTTCTTCCATCCACTCTTGGTGGAGTACCGGTTTTCATTCTTCCGGCTTCGAAGCCTAAGCTTACCAATTGTTCGGTGATCCCAAATGCTCTTGGTTCACCCATTCTTCCACCACCTAGTTGTTTGTCTCCAACGTGAATTAATCCGTTAAGAAAAGTTCCGTTGGTAAGGACTACAGATTTTGCTTTAATCTCAATTCCTAAAGAAGTAATTACTCCGGTTACTTTATTATTTTCAACAACCAGTTGTTTCACCATATCCTGAAAGAAATCAAGATTGGGAGTATTCTCTAAAGCCAGTCGCCATTCTTCGGCAAAAAGCATTCTGTCATTCTGGGTTCTTGGGGACCACATAGCAGGACCTTTTGAAAGATTCAGCATTTTGAATTGGATGGCAGATTTGTCTGCTACGATTCCGGAGTATCCACCCATTGCGTCAATCTCTCTTACGATTTGTCCTTTTGCGATTCCACCCATTGCCGGGTTGCAACTCATCTGTCCGATGGTCTGCATATTCATTGTAATCAATAGCGTTTTTGAACCCAGGTTGGCTGCCGCTGCTGCTGCTTCGCATCCTGCGTGTCCTGCACCTACTACGATCACATCATATATTTCTGAAATCATTTTTTATCTTGCTGTTTAAGCTTTAAACCTTCACTTTAACTACTAATGTTTCACGTGAAACATTTTTGAAGAATGCACTCTAGATAAACGTATATTGTTGCTAGAATAGAGTACTTTAGATGTCGGACTTTAAGTGATTATTTAATTTTAATTCTTAGAGTCTCTATATTTCGTTAAGTACAGATCTTCCATTCTCCGCATCTCTTTTTCCTCTTCTTCCGTCTTGTCTTTATAGCCTATAAGGTGTAAAACTCCATGGGCTAAAACCCTTCTTAATTCATCTTCATAATCTCGGGAAAGGGTAGAGGCGTTATCAGAAATGCGCTGCAAAGATACGAAAATCTCAGCGCTTATTGTCTTGCCTTTTACATAATCAAAAGTGATAATATCTGTATAATAATCATGCTGTAAATAATCCTGATTAATCTTCAAAAGATATTCGTCATCACAGAAAATGTAGTTGATTTCTCCTAGTTTTTTTCCTTCTGAAAGTATTAAATCTTCCAGCCATTGTTTGTAATCTGTATCTACCGACTCCGGTAAATTTTCATAAAAGAATTGTATCATTGTATTAAAACCAGTGTCCTAAAATAACACTGAATATGCCTTTTTGATTGTTTTTAAGTGAGTGGCTGAAGTTCACTTTAATCTGCCCGAAAGGAGATTTGTATCCAGCCGTAATGCCCAGCGAGCTATAATTTACTTTAACTGCATCTTCAAATTTAATGTCATTGGAAAGGTTGGCAAAGCTAAAATTCCCAATGATAAAATAGTTTTTATTAAACCTAAACTGAACATCATTAGATGCCAAAATTACGTTATTCGTATGCAATTGGGCAAAGTAAAATCCTCCAAAACGCTTGAAGTTGATAATATTCTGCTCAAATATTCCGCCCAATCTGTATTGATAATAGGCTGGAAGATCTTCTCCAAGAGTAATTCCACCAAATAAATTAAGGCGGTAAGTAAATTGTTTTCCCAAAGGAATATTGATTTTTAAATCTGCTTTTATCTGAACGATTCTTTTTTCAACTTCAGATTTTAAAAGATCTACAACTTTTCCTTCAGCAGCAAAATAGACTCCTTTAGTTGCAAATTCCTTGTCATCCTGCGTATCTGTCTTCAGGAATATATAAGGATTTAAAAATCGGCTGTAGCGTCTGTTATCACCATTAATTTCAGCTTTAAAGTAGTCGTGGCTTATACCACCACCAATAGCGTATTTATCCTTCCATACAGACTGTATATACGCTTCGTTCCTCATCCATTCCCATTTGTCAATTATGTTATTATCTGCATTTTTCAGGTCGAAACTCATTCCTGATGAGTAAATACCAAATCCGGGAATATAGCCGTTATCAATAAAATAATTAAGGTAATATCTTAATTTGTCACCTACCACTACATCTACTGAAAGGTTGGAATTTTTAAATAAAAGTCTTTTGGCTGAATAGTTCAGTAGTAAACCTGTTTTAAAAACTTCATCATAATGCAATCCGAATTTTAAGAAATGCCGGGCATCGTCTTCAGTAACATAAAGTTTTAAATAATTGGCATCATTCTCCTGGACAATATCATAGTTAATGAATTTATAGTTGTTGGTGGCAACAAGTTTATCCACCATTTTATTGATATTTCCATAGGTCTGCAAAGAGGGTAGACGTAATCCCATCTTTCCGAGAGTATAGTTTTTACCATATATTTTACTTCCTTCTATAGAAATACTGTCTATCTTATATACATTGGAATATATTGGATTTACACGCTGTCTGAGACGGTCAAACGAACGTTTTGGTAATTGATCCAGTATTTGAGAATATTTTAAACCTTCCACATAGCCGCTGTCGAGAATTTTTTTCTTCTCGTCGTAGCTTGTAGCAGACATTCCTTTAAGGTTAGGTTTAATGTTGATGTCAGTATATTTATATTGTTTTCTTGTATCTCTTTTGATCCCGAAATCAATAACCTGGTTAAGGATGGATATAATATTGTTTAAATCCTCTCTTTTGGATAGATCCTGGTTCAGGTCCACACCAATCACAATATCAATTCCACGGTCTTTTAAGGGCTTTGAAGGATAGTTTACCGTCATAGCTCCATCAATATAAATACTGTCTCCAATTTTAACAGGATCCATTAAAGAAGGAAATGCAGAGCTTGCCATAATAGACTGTACTAAATCTCCTTTCTCGAAGATCTGCATATTACCACTTTCGAGATTTGTTGCGACACATAAAAAGGGAATAGGCATTTTAGAAAAGTCTTCAATATTGGCAACATTTTTAAAAAGTTCCTTTAAAAGATAAACATTTCTCTGCCCGGTGCTGATGGAAGAAGGAAGTGTAATTTTCCCATTTTTTAAGGGAATGGATAAAAGATATTTGTCTACAGATTTATTGAAAAAGCTGGCTTCCTGTCTGGATTTCGGATCCATTATCAAAGAATAGAAATCCGTATCCATTACGATTTTTTCTATTTCTTTACCGGAATATCCGGAAGCATACAGGCCGCCAACAATAGCTCCCATACTGGTTCCGGCAATATAATCCACTTTTACTCCTAATGAATCTAATACTTTAAGCACTCCTACATGTGAAAAACCTTTGGCACCACCACCGGCAAGCGACAGTCCTATTTTGGGGTTCTTCGGAATCACAAGGTCTTTTTTTACCTGAGATTGGATCCACACTAATGGGAATATGAAAAGAAGAATCAGGAGTTTTCTCATAGTTAATCTTTTATATAGATCCGTTTCACCCGAGGCGAAATGGAGGTTAATACTTCATAGGTTATCGTTTTGCAGTAGCCTGCGAATTCTTTTAAACTTGGTTTGGCATTAAAGACGGTTACCATGTCACCTTCCTTTACATTCGGAACATTTTCCACGTTAATCATCATCATATCCATGCAGATATTTCCAACAATCGGAGCTAATGTTTTGTTGACGCTCAGGCTTCCCACCTGGTTTCCAATCAGTCTTGGGATACCGTCAGCATATCCAACCGGTATGGTAGCGATCTTTGTGGGATGGTCTGCTTTAAATCTTCTGCTGTACCCAACAGATTCACCATCTTCAACCATTGATATCTGTGAAATTACGGTTTTAAAACTTACCACAGACTGTAATTGTTTCTGAATTTCAGTATCCGGAGATTCTCCAAGCATTCCGATACCAATTCTTACCATGTCATATTGATGATCCGTATAACTTGTAATTCCGGAAGAATTTAATATATGTCGAAGAGGAGCATACCCCAGTTTTTCTATCAGATAGCTGGAGTTTTTATCAAATGTCTTTAATTGACCAAATGTAAACTCTTTTTCTTCAGGCATATCCGAAGAGGATAAATGACTGAATATACTCTGAACTTTAAGATTTTTCTCACTTAAAGTTTCACTTAGCTGATCCAGTTCAAAATCTTTAAATCCAAGACGGTGCATCCCCGTTTCCAACTTAATATGAATAGGATATTTTTTGTCATACCCGGATTTCTGTACAGCTTCATAGAACAATTCTAAAACCCTGAAACTATAAATCTCAGGTTCCAGGTTGTATTCTATGATGGTTTGGTAGCTGTGCTGCTCAGGATTCATCACAACAATAGGAGTGGTGATCCCTTTTTTACGAAGTTCAACCCCTTCATCAGCAAAGGCAACTCCCAGATAATCGATGTGGTGGTGCTGTAAAAATTCTGAAATTTCATAACTCCCCAAACCATAAGCATTGGCTTTTACCATGGCCATCATTTTTGTGCCTGGCTTAAGCAGCGATTTGTGGTAGTTGATATTATGAAGAATGGCATTCAGATTAATCTCTAAAACAGTATCATGCTTTCTGAGTTCCAGAATATCTTTCAACTTTTCAATTTCAAATTTTCTGGCTCCTTTCAGAAGAATGATCTGATTTTCTATTTCAGAAAGATGTTTACTTTCGATGAGTTCTCTGGTATCAATGAAAGTATAGGTTTTAGATTTAAATAATTCACTGAACTTTGAAATTTCATCACCGACCAGGAATACAGAATCAAAATTTTGTTCATTCACCAATTCTGAAACTTCGTCATATAATTCCTGAGAATTGGTATTCACTCCTACGATGTCAGTTAAGACCAGAGATTTTTTAGGTTTATTATATTCCTTTAAAAATTGAAGGGCAGTTTTCAGAGAATCAAGGTCAAGATTGAAAGAATCGTTGATGATAATATTTCCCTTAATTCCTTCGATCGCTTCAAGCCTCATTTCGACGGCCTTTAAAAGGTTGATTTTTTCAACGATCTTTTTATTTTCGACCTGTAACACCTTAAGGACTGCGATAAGCGCCGTAGCATTGGTTAACGTGGATTCGTCTCTCTGATGAGCCGGAAAACTGATTTCTTCGCCAAAATAATCAACAATGATATTCTCATCCTTCGTATTTTTTTTGATGAAGACCTGATTTTCTTTTTTGAACCCGTAAGAGATTAATTTTTTGTCAGTGTATAATTTTTTAATTTTTTGATCTACTATAGAATGGTCACCATTATAAATGATGATTTCAGAATCTTTGAAAAGTTTAATCTTTTCATCAATCAGTTCCTCCTCGGAAGAAAAATTGGCCGCATGGGCATTTCCAATATGTGTTAACAATCCGATCTGCGGATGGAAAATATTTTCCAGTTTTTCCATTTCATTCGGATGAGAAATTCCTACTTCAAAAATTCCCAGTTCATGAGAATGGTTAATTTGCAGAAGAGAAAGGGGAAGCCCAATCTGAGAATTAAAACTCTTCGGACTTTTTACGGTTGGAAATTCGTTCCACAGACATTGATATAACCATTCCTTTAAAATAGTTTTACCATTACTTCCTGTAATTCCGATGGATCGTAAATGAGAATTTTCAAAGTGATACTTGGCTAATTGCTGCAGAAAATCCACGGAATTTTTAACAATGATCCACGTTATGTTTTCAAACTGCGGATACTTATGTTCAGAAATAATGATATTGATACCTCTGTCTATTGCAGCTTCAATGAACTTTTCACCAGAATTTTTATGGGTGTTAATAGCAATAAAGGCAGTATTTTTAATAGAATAAATAATCCTGCTGTCATACGCTATATTTTTAACCACTAAATTCTTGTCTCCAATAACTTCTGCATTGGTGATCTCTGCAATTTGTTGTACTGTATAGTTCATTGGTACCCTTTCTGCTTTATTTTAATACGAAACGGCAAAAAGGTAAAATTGCAAAGAGGTCAGAAGAGCTCATTATTGTAAGCAGATCTCCTTTTTGAAATTTTACAATATTGCTTTTTCGTTTTTCATTTATATTATATGAAGTGAATATACTTTTATTGGATTTGAATTTTTATTCCAGTGAATTACTTCCTTTTTGAAAGCACTTCATCAATAAAAACACGACGGCTTACGGCTTCGTAGCTTTCGGTCTCTCCAAGCTCTACCAGATCATCTCCCTGGGAGGTTCTCATAGAGTAGTTGGCAAGGTTACCCGTTCTCTTGCAAATAGCATGCACTTTTGTAACATATTCTGCAGTAGCCATTAAATTGGGCATTGGCCCGAAAGGACGTCCCAGAAAATCCATGTCTAGTCCTGCAATAACGACTCTTATGCCACTATTGGCCAGCTGATTTGCTATCTCAACAATACTTTCGTCGAAAAACTGTGCTTCATCTATTCCTACTACATCGCAATTGGAGGCCAGCAGAAGAATTTCGTTCGGATTATCTACTGCGGTACTGCGGATTTTATTCTGATTATGAGAAACAACGTCCTCTTCAGAATACCGGATATCCAGTTTCGGTTTAAAAATTTCCACATTCTGTCCTGCCATTTCTGCTCTACGTAATCTTCGGATCAACTCCTCGGTTTTACCCGAAAACATAGAGCCACAAATCACTTCCATCCAACCACTTTGTTTGGAATGATTAATTGTATTTTCTAAAAACATTTGTTAAATTAGCCGTATATTTTCAACATCAAAAGTAAGCAATTTTAATAAGAATCTTATCATGCAAAACATCCAAGATTTAAAGGAAAAGATTTTATTTGAGTCCAAGAATATCATTGATAATCTTGACAAAATAAATAACGTAGACGAATTACTTTCCAAGCAGGATCTTGTGGATGAGCTTGCTAACAGGATTTCTTTTTTGAAGCTGCTGGAAAAAAATATCGAATATTTTGTAACGGAAGAACCTGTACTGAACTCAGACAGTCATTCTGCTTCTTTTACTTCCGGTGAGACCGATCATCATCATGATTCAGGAAATGAAGTAACAGAAGAAGAAGCTATTTTTAATAATGAACTGAATGAAATTGATGAGCATGAAAATGACAGTTTTATTACTGGAGCTGATGAAGAAGAAGCTTTCAATAACCAATTGAATGAGATTGTTGAAAATGAATTTCATGAAAATATCATCAGTTTTGTAGCTGAAAATAATGAAGAAAGAGCGGTTGAAAACGTGCAGACTTCAACTATTTCTGAAGATATAACGGAAGAAGAGGCCATATTCAATAATCAGTTGAACGAAATTGAGGAAGATGAGCATTCCATTGCCCCTGAAGCTGTTTTAAGCTTTGTGGATGAAGAAAAAATCCTTGCCGATGCACACCCTGATTCAGATGAAGATATCAATGAAAATATGTTCGAGAATGAAGTGACAGAAGAAGAAACAATCTTTAATAATCAGCTGAATGAGATAGATGACGATGATGAAGCTGAGCATAAAAAACAGGTAGATTTTGCAGAATCAAGAGATACTAAAGAAAATAAAGTAAGAGAAACCATTCCAAGTATTTTTGATACTGAAATGCTTGATGATGAAATGCTGATTGAAGAGAGCGAAGAACAATTTGTAGCTTCCAATATCTCTTTAGAACAGGGAGAGTTAGCTACCGAAAATTCCAATGTGGAAAATATCGTGAATGATATTAAAAATGACCATCCTGAAGAAGAGAAAAAACAAGAAAATGTTCTTGCTGAAGTCTATGACCGAAGAAAAATTGTTGAAATAGATAAACCTGTTCCCGAAGAAACAGACAGACATCCTTCTGATGAGAGTTTTGAAAATTTAGACGAATATCATCAGGAGAAAAAAATAAAATTAGCCAATATTAAAGGGTTGAAAGCTGTTCAGACCCTATTTGATGATGATCCGCTGGAAAGAGAACTTCCAAAGGAAAACCAGTTTGAGCCTGTAAAAGAAGATACCGGAAGTATTCTGAAGTCTAATATTCCTACGAACTTTATGGAAGCTGATAAGCCCAAAACGGAGTTTAAGCTGGATTTAAATGACAGAATTGCTTTCTCAAAAATGCTATTTGAAGGCAGCCAGGCAGACCTGAATGAAACAGTAGCTCATCTGAACCAGTTCAAAACATTGGAAGAAGCCAAGGAATACCTGAGCGATCTTTATTATGAAAGAAAATGGAACAAAGTGGATGAATATGCCCAGCGACTTTGGATATTGGTGGAAAATAAATTCTTATAATTTTGAGCGGAATCCTATATTTTGTTCCCACACCCGTTGGGAACCTGGAAGATATGACTTTCAGGGCAGTAAATGTCCTTAAAGATGTTGATTATATTTTATGTGAAGATACCAGAACTTCCGGAATACTTTTAAAACATTTTGAAATCTCCAAGCCATTAAAATCCTATCATTTACACAATGAACATCAGGCAACAGAGAAAGTAATTACAGACCTTAAAAATGGTCAGAATATCGCCATCATTACCGATGCAGGAACACCCGGAATTTCAGACCCGGGATATTTATTGGCCAAAGCCGGAGCAGATAATAATATTGAGATGATCTGCCTTCCGGGAGCTACAGCTTTAATTCCGGCTTTAGTGGTTTCCGGGCTCCCCAATAATGAATTTTTGTTTGCCGGATTTTTACCGCAAAAGAAAGGAAGACAAACCAAATTGAAGCAGCTTGCCGAAGAAAAGAAAACCATTGTTCTGTACGAAAGTCCACACAAGATCAATACCACATTAGAACAGATCAAAGAATTCTTTGGTGAAAATACCAGAGCAAGTTTAAGCCGTGAAATCTCCAAGAAGTTTGAAGAAACCAAACGCGGAACAATCAGTGAGTTAATTGAATTTTCCAAGAGTAAAACTTTAAAAGGAGAGATCGTTCTTATTGTCAATAATTCTATTTAATTTTTAATTGAAAAAACTAATTTTTGTATTGTGTTCTACAGTTTGTATGGCGCAAACTAATCAATACACTAAAGTTCTTCTTTCCAAAAAAACAGGAAAGGAGGTAAGTTCGTATTCTGATGGATTTGGAATAGCCTATGATCCTGTTTCCAAAAAACAAGGTATTGTAGATTCCAAAGGAAATATAACCTTTGAATCACCTTCCAGAGGTAGCCTTTCCCATATTTTTAAAAACAGGTTTATTCTTTATTCCGAGGAAGGAAACAGAAGAAAATCTGCAATTATTGATGAAAAAGGAAATGAGCTGATTCCTTCGGAAGATCAGGACTTCAATACGCCCTGGTGGAGCAAAGAACGTATTATTGCTTCCAAACAGGGAAAAGAAGCTGTTTATGATTATAATGGAAAGCTCATCATTCCGGATTCAGATAAAATCCGATTTGCAGGGAAAGATGCTTTCTTTGTTTTGAAGGACAAAAAATGGTTCCTGTATGACTTTAATGGGAAACAGCTGAGCGACAGAGAATTTAAAGACGATTACAGCTTTGAAAATGGCAAGGCTCTTATCAGTAATGAAGAAAATCAGAGTGAGATCATTGGGAAAAACGGTCAAACTTTGCATAAGTTCTCAAAAAATGTGGTAGATATGAATGGCTATCCTTATCTGATTACCCAAAATAAAATAACAGGAAAATATGGTCTGATAGATGTTGAAGATAATACCATTGCTGACGAAATTTACAGTGATATCACACCGGAATACTTTGGCAAAAAGGAATACATTTATCTAAGAAAAAATAATAAAGTAACTATTTTCTGCAAGAAAGACCAGAAGCTCTATCCTAATAATTTTAAATATGTATATCCATTATCCAATCATCTTTTCAGGGTTTACAGCGATAAATCAGGCCAATCCGGTATAGTAGACCTGAAAGGGAATCTAGTGGTTCCTCAGGAATATGATTTTATTAAAAATTTTACAGTCTCAGGGAAGGATTTTATTTATCTTAAAAAAGGAAATGAGGAAAAGTTTTTGGATAATGAACTGAAAAATATCCTGAATGAAGGGGATCATGTAATTGGTTTTTATCCTGAAAATTTGATCATCAAAAGACAGGATCAGTACTACAGGTTTTTGACAGCCAGTAAATCTGTACTTGAACTTAAGCACGTGAAGCAAGTAAGAAATCAAGATCTTGAATACTTTACCATCCTGAACGAATATTCAAAACCCCTTGTATGTATGGATGATGCTGGCCTTTATGGGATTCTGGACGGGAAAGGTAAGGAACTTGTTCCGTTTGCCTATGAAGATATTATTGCTTTTGAAAACTTTGAAAATGAAATTGTTGTCAAAAAAGAAGGGAAATATGGGGTATTAAATTTTCAGAATGAACCTTTAACGGATATTGTTTACGAAAAATTTACCTGGATGAAAGAAGTTTTGAAATTGAATAAAGATAAAAAAACAGACTTTATTTATTTCACCAGATTTAGAAATGATGCTGTGGAATTATAGCAAAATCATAGAAATTGAACAAAAAAGTTCAGTATTTTTATGTTTTCAATGCGTTGAATAACAATTTATAATATCTTTGCAAACCGATTAATTCTGAAAAAGAATTATGATACTAAGTAAGTCAGCTTTCATCAGCTGAATGAGTTATAAAAAAATAATCGTCAAGAGATATGAAATTATTAGAAGGAAAGGTAGCACTAATTACCGGAGCTACAAGAGGAATCGGGAAGGGTATTGCTGAAATGTATGCTCAACAGGGAGCAAAAGTAGCATTTACTTATGCCGGTTCTGTAGACAAAGCCAAAGAATTAGAAGCAGCTTTAAGTTCTGTAACCCAAATTAAAGGGTATCAGTCTGACGCATCAGATTATGATGCAGCTCAAAAATTGGTAGAAGAAGTAATGGCGGAGTTTGGGCAGATTGATATTTTGGTAAACAATGCCGGGATTACAAAAGATAACTTATTATTGAGAATGTCTAAAGAAGACTGGGATCAGGTAATTAAAGTAAATCTTGATTCAGTTTTTAATCTTACAAAAGCGGTTATTAAACCGATGATGAAAGCAAGATCAGGATCTATTATCAATATGACTTCAGTAGTGGGTGTAAAAGGTAATGCCGGGCAGGCTAACTATGCAGCTTCTAAAGCAGGTGTAATTGGATTTACAAAATCTGTGGCACTAGAATTAGGTTCCAGAAACATCAGATGTAATGCTATTGCTCCTGGATTCATTGAAACTGAAATGACAGCTGTATTGGATGAGAAAACAGTTCAGGGATGGAGAGAAGGAGTTCCTTTGAAGAGAGGAGGACAGCCTGAAGATATTGCTAATGCTTGTGTATTCTTCGGAAGTGATATGTCATCATACATTACAGGGCAGACATTAAATGTAGACGGTGGAATGTTAATGTAAAAAATACAAAGAGGCTACACAGGTAGCCTCTTTTTTATTTATGCATATTTCTTCAATACATTCAAAATTTATCAGTTAAAAACCTGATTTTCCTGCTCCTGAACCCTGATAAATGTGGTTCTTTTAGAAAGTTCTTTAAGTTTGGATGCCCCTACATAAGTACAGGTAGAACGTACTCCTCCTAAAATATCCTTCACGGTTTCAGCAACTGCCCCTTTATACGCTACTTTTACGGTTTTTCCTTCAGAAGCCCGGTATTCTGCTACTCCGCCAGAATGTTTATCCATAGCCGTTTTTGAACTCATTCCATAAAATAGACGGTATTTTTTACCATCTTCTTCAATCATTTCACCACCACTCTCATCATGGCCGGCAAACATCCCGCCTAACATGACGAAATCAGCACCGCCACCAAACGCTTTAGCAACATCTCCAGGAACTTTGCAGCCTCCATCTGCAATAATATGACCTCCTAAGCCATGAGCAGCATCAGCACATTCAATGATAGCAGATAACTGCGGATAGCCAACTCCGGTTTTTACACGGGTGGTACATACAGAACCAGGCCCTATACCCACTTTAATGATATCTGCACCTACCAAAAGAAGCTCTTCCACCATTTCTCCGGTCACTACATTTCCTGCAATGATGATCTTATCAGGAAAATTAGCCCTTGCGGTCTTCACAAACTGAACGAAATGCTCAGAATAACCATTGGCAACATCTATACAGAGAAACTCAATTTTTGGATGCTTTTCGAGGATGATTCTGATCTTTTCTTCATCTGCTTTTCCGGTACCTGTACTTAATGCAATATACTGATGAATACTTTCAGGCTGGCTTTGCAGGAACTGATCCCATTCTTCAGGAGTATAATGTTTGTGTACCGCAGTGATAATCTTGTCTTTTGCCAGTTCAACAGCCATTTCAAAAGTTCCCACGGTGTCCATATTGGCCGCGATAATAGGAACTCCATTCCATTTTTTTTTGGTATGTTTGAAGATAAATTCTCTTTCCAGATCTACTTCAGAACGGGATTTTAATGTGGAACGTTTAGGGCGGAACATTACATCCTTAAACCCCAGTTTTATGTCATATTCTATACGCATTTTGTAATTATTTGTCAGAATAAAGGTAGTAAATAATCTGAAAAGGATTATTTTTGAAGCAATGGATTTTCCTGTAACCTTTCATATTTTCGGCCAAACTATTCTTGCGCATCCTCTTTTTGAAGCAGTTGGAATGTTTCTTGGCATGCGGTATTATTTTTATCTTAAAAGAAAATCAACGGAGAAACTAACGTTCAATACTTCCGCAGCTGTTTTGATAGGGGCAACGGCTGGAGCATTATTGGGTTCAAAACTCATTGGAAATCTGGAAAATCCTTATACAATATTTGAAAACTTCAGTTTCCAGAAATTTTGGTCCAGCAATACTATTGTGGGAGGACTGGCCTTTGGATTGTTGGGCGTGGAACTTGCTAAAAAAGCAGTTAATCACAAAGAAAGCACAGGAGATTTAATTGTTTTTCCTTTGATGTTGGCAATTATTATCGGAAGAATAGGGTGTTTTCTTACAGGAATTCATGAAGAAACCTATGGTATTCCCACAGATTCTGTTTTTGGAATGCATTTGGGAGATCAATTTCTAAGACATCCTGTTGCCTTGTATGAGATAGGCTTTCTGATTATGCTTTGGTTAGTTTTGAAGTTTATTCAGAGACAAAAGAAATATCCGTCAGGTTTTCTTTTTCAGATCTTTATGCTCAGTTATTTTACATTCAGATTCTTTCTAGACTTTATTAAACCGAGGGTGGAAATTGCAGGAAACCTTGGAACGATTCAAATAGTATGTATTTGTGTAATAATTTACTACATTTATAGTATTAAAAAAACTCAAACTACCCATTAAAATATTCAAGATGAAACCTTTAACACTTTTAGAAGTTGGTGATCTTACCGGCCTGGTGATCATTATTATTGGTATGATAATCCTGGGCGCCCTGTTTTTTTCTGTCATTGTTACATTTATTGTGAAGCTGATTTATGAAAGCAAGGATAACAGAAAATTCAGCAGAAAACAGTTTATACAGACTTTTGTTATTTGTTTATTGGTCTGTGGGCTCATCAGCGGATATATCTGTGGATAAGCATTTTAAAAATTAATTATGCCAGTAAGAAACTATACTTATTACGATTATACAATCAGTCTTTGCCCGGAATGTCTGAAAAGAGTAGGAGCGAAGATTATCATAGAAGATGAAGCCGTTTTCATGACCAAAAGATGTCCGGATCATGGCTTTTTCAAAACAAAAATTGCTTCTGATGTTCATTATTACAAGAATATAAGAAACTATAACAAAGCTTCGGAAATGCCTCTTCATTTCGGAACAGATGTAGAGTACGGATGTCCTTATGACTGTGGGCTTTGTGTAGATCATGAGCAGCATAGCTGCCTTTCCATAGTAGAAGTTACGGATCGTTGTAACCTTACCTGCCCAACCTGTTATGCCATGTCTTCTCCGCATTATGGAAGCCATAGAAGTTTGGAGGAAATTGAAGCCATGTTTGATGTGATTGTTAAAAATGAAGGCGAACCGGATGTGGTTCAGATCAGTGGCGGAGAACCTACCATCCATCCTGAGTTTTTCAAAATTATGGATATTGCCAAGTCAAAACCCATTAAACATTTGATGCTGAATACCAACGGGATAAGAATTGCCAATGACCCTGGTTTTGCAGAAAAACTGGCTACTTATGCTCCTGAATTTGAAGTGTATCTTCAGTTTGATTCTTTTAAACCTGAAGTTCTGGAAGATTTCAGAGGAAAAGATCTTACTTCTGTTAGGATGAAAGCTTTGGAAAAACTGAATGAACTGAATCTTTCTACCACATTGGTGATTGTTCTTCAGAAAGATAAAAACATTGATGAAATTGGGAAGATCATTGAGTTTGCTCTGAAGCAGAGATGTGTAAGAGGAATTACCTTCCAGCCGGTAGAAATCGCAGGAAGAAACAGGGAAGATTCTGCTCATGAAAAAATTACTTTAACAGAAGTAAGACAGGAAATTTTAAATCAGTTTCCACTCTTAAATTCAGATGATATTATTCCGGTTCCTTGTAATCCGGATGCTTTAGCAATGGGATATATTTTAAAACTTCAGGGAGAGGTTATTCCTTTAACCCGATATATCAATCCTGCTGATCTTTTGAATAATGAATCCAAAAATACCATCGTTTACGAACAGGATACAGGGCTTCATATGCAATTGCTGGATATCTTCAGTACCGGTATTTCCGTAGATAAGGTAAAACCTAAAGTGAACCAGTTACTTTGCTGTCTGCCGGAAGTATCTGCCCCGAATCTGGACTACGATAACCTGTTCAGAATTATTATTATGAACTTTATGGATGCCCATGATTTTGATGTAAGGGCAGTGAAAAAGTCCTGTGTTCATATCGTTAATAAAGACCTGAAATTAATTCCGTTTGAAACTATGAACCTTTTCTACCGTGATGACAAGAAAAGCTATTTAGAGGAACTTAGAAAAGAAGATAAGGTATTATTTTAACACAGAAATAAATTAGTATTTCTAGCTAATTTTAAGCATAATCATCTGTGTTGATCTGGAAAATCTGTGGTTCATCAAAGAATTTTTTTCCCGCAGATGACACTGATTTTCACGGATTATTGCGTATAAGTTATGGGCATAGCTAAATAAATCTGCGTTATCTGCATAATGCGAGATAAAAAACAAAAGCGTGAAATCATTAAATTTCACGCTTTTTCTATCTTTAAATAACAGTATTATTTAGATTCCTTCACGGCATCAAAAGCCATTACTTCTTCTAATGTTTTCATATACTCGTAGGCTGTAAGATCGAACTTTACAGGTACAATTGAGATATATCCGTTAGCTAAAGCTGTTTCATCAGCATCTTCAGAATCATCCATATTGTTGAAGTACCCTGTCAGCCAGTAATACTTTTTCCCATGTGGATTTACTCTTTCATCGAAGCTTTCTTCCCATTTTGCATGGGCTTGTTTGCAAACTTTTATTCCTTTTATTTCTGATGCAGGAAGTTTGGGGATGTTCACATTCAGAACAATTCCTTTCGGCATTGGATTTTCAAGTGTTCTTCTTACAATATTCTGAATAAACTCTTTAGCCTGGGTAAAATCTGCTTCCCAACTAAAATCCAGCAAAGAGAACCCAATCGCAGGAATTCCTTCTACACCTGCTTCTACAGCAGCAGACATTGTTCCTGAATAAATTACATTAATGGATGAATTAGCTCCATGATTAATCCCGGAAACCACAATATCAGGTCTTCTTTTCAGAATTTTATCAAGAGCCATTTTTACACAGTCTACCGGAGTTCCGCTACAGGAATAATCTGTTTGCGGGCCATCAAGGGTAACTTCTTCGTAGCTTAGCGTAGAGTTAATAGTAATAGCGTGGCCTTTACCACTTTGAGGAGAGTTAGGGGCTACCACCACTACTTCTCCGATTTCGTTCATAAAATTGATCAGATTTCTGATACCGGGAGCTGTAATTCCATCATCATTAGTAACCAGAATAAGCGGTCTTTCCATATATTATCTTAATTTTTTATACAAATGCAGGGCAATCTGTTCATTTGAGAATTGAACAAAAAGAATTTTTCAACACATCAAATGTAGTTAAAAATAAGACGCAATAAAACAGCAGGCTTATCATTTATTGATTTAATTTCAGCAATAAACGGTCTGTATTTTAGAAGGAAAGAACGTTGGATGCAGGAAATGGAAAGTTTTCCAGAGGAAAGAAAATATTGAATTTTAGCATAAGGTCTTCACCTTCCAAATAGTAATAACCATTGAAATTGGAAAATAGGTCTTTCCATCACTTATCATCCATCATTGTATTACTTATTCCAGCGGTTTTCTCCCTGTAATAATGTTATAAAGGATAACAATAATGGCGATAACCAATAAAACATGTATTAAATACCCTGTACTGATCCCCGGGACAATTCCCAGCATTCCTAAAAGCCATACAACGATACATATGACTGCAATTAACCATAATAAGTTTCTCATAATAATATTTTTTAAAGTGATTTGCTTAAATATCAGCATATTCTGTGCCTTTGTGAACTAAAATTACCTTTTGTGGTATCTCTTTATGAATTTTTAAGAAGCCTTTTTCATAAATATTTTTTCCCAGGATGAAAGAAATAGGTCATTATTCATTCTGTATTTTGTGATAGGGGGAGAGTTCACAAGATAAATTATAATGATCTTATTGAATAAAAATTCTTAAAACTGCCTGATATTTGTAAATAAGGTATTAAATTTGATCGTTTGTAACAGTCTGCAAATTATTGCTACTTATTACAATACTTATTTTTCAAAAATTTAATAAATAAAGACAGTTTATGTGGAAAAATTTCAAACTGAATAAATTTTTACTACTGATTCCATTAACCAGTCTAATGTTTTGCTTCAACTCGCCGAAGAACGATGATGAAAAGATGCAGACAATAATGGTGAGCGTAAAAAACACTCTTTCTTACCTGCATTATAGTCCGAAGCCTATCAATGATGCCTATTCAAAAGATGTTTATAAACACTATTTTGAATTAGTTGATCCTGCCAAAAGATATTTCCTTCAGTCTGATATGGATGAATTCAGCAAGCATGAAACAAAGCTTGACGATTATATCAACCAGGGAGATCTCAGCTTCTATAAACTTACGATCGACAGGCTTTACCAAAGAGTAGATGAGATCGATAAGATTACTCAGGACATTTTCAGTAAGCCTATTAACCTTCAGGAAGAAGAAACACTTACCCTGGAGCCAAAGCTTAAAAAAGTACCTGCCAACAAGCAGGAGCAGTATAATGAATGGAAAAAATTCATCAAATACAATATCCTTCAGGAAGTTGAATCGATGAACAGTAAAGAAGAGGCTCAGAAAGAGAAGAAAGATTCTGTTCAGAAATACAAATTAAAGGATACCATCAAGCTTAAAGTTCTTACTCAGGATGAGAAGATCAAAAAAGCTACAGATGAGGTGAAAGATCTTGTAAAAGAGACCTTTACCAGATTCAAAAAAAGAAAGAAAATGGATTGGTTCACCGTGTATATGAATGCTTATACCGAAGTATTCGATCCGCATACCAACTATTATTCTCCAAAGGATAAGGAAGACTTTGATACTCAGTTTACCGGAAAAGTGATTGGTATCGGAGCATTGATCCAGGAGAAAAAAGGAAACCTTTATCTTGGTGCTCTTACTATTGGTGCTCCGGCATGGAAATCCAAGCAGCTTTCTGAGGGAGATAAGATCCTGAAAGTAAAATCTAAACCGAAAGATGATGCTGTAAATGTGGTAGGAATGCTTTCTGATGAAGCCGTAAGATTAATCAGAGGAGAAAAAGGAACTCCGGTTACTTTAACCGTTCAGAAAAAAGACGGAACAATTAAAGATGTAACCATGATTCGTGAAGAGGTTGCTATTGAAGATACTTTCGCAAGAAGTATTGTTGTAAATGCTCCGAATGGTAAGAAATATGGATTTATCAACCTTCCGAGCTTTAACGCTGATTTTGAAAATTCAAAAGGCAGAAATGCTTCTGATGACATCAAAAATGAGATTGTTAAGCTTAAAGGTCAGAATATTGAAGGAATTATCCTTGATCTTAGAAACAATGGAGGTGGATCGCTAACGGAAGTAGGCGATATTATGGGGCTTTTCATGGATGCCGGGCCTTATGTACAGGTGAAGGACGGAAATGGAAAAATTCAGACTTTAAAGAACAAATATGAGACTCCAATCTGGACAGGTCCGCTTGTTATTATGCAGAACGAGCTTTCTGCATCAGCTTCGGAGATTTTAGCGGGTGTAATGCAGGACTATGGAAGAGCAATGGTAATTGGATCTCCACAGTCTTTTGGAAAAGGAACCGTTCAGACTTTTGTTGACCTAAACAGATTCCTGAATACTGAGGATGATTTCGGATCTTTAAAACTGACGATTCAGAAGTTCTATAGAATTACAGGAGAGTCTACTCAGAGAAAAGGAATTGTTTCAGATATTCAGATGAAAGATTTCTTTACTTATGCGGAAGTGGGAGAGCGTTATGACGATTTTGCCCTGGCTTGGGATAAAATTCCGGCTACTAAATTCGAGAAACTGAACTACTTTAACATTCAGGCTCTTGAGAAAGCAAGTGCAGACAGAATGGCTAAGAATAAAAACTACCAGCTGCTGTTAGAATCAGCTCAATGGAGAGAAAAACTGGATAAAGAAGAAACCATTACTCTGAACATCAATAAATTTAATGAAGTAATGAAGCATAGAAAATCTCAGATCGAAAAATTCAAAGTACTGACTAAATTTGAGAACGGATTACAGTTTATCATGTATCCAAGTGAAATTGAAAGAGAGAAAAAAGATGAAGCTTTCAAAAAGAAATCTGAAATGTGGATCAAGAATCTGAAAAAGGATCTTTACCTGCAGGAAGCAATGAATATTGTATCAGATATGGGTGTTAAATCATAAACATAAAAAAACCGATAATGAAAATTATCGGTTTTTTTATTGTGTAAATGAAGAATTACTTAATTTCTACACATCCCACTCGTCCGCCGGCATTTCCGGTAGGCTGAGTATGAAAATCGTCTGCTGCCGCATGTACAATAAGACCTTTTCCGATGATATTTTTAGATTCATCAGTACAACCTAAACACCATTTATCAGTCTTAAAGGTTAAAACAGCCGTTCCGTTCTGATCAGCCACCAAATTTCCTATATCTCCCATGTGGAAGTGTTCAGCCCCCCATTTTCCGTGATCGTTCTTAGATGGGTTCCAGTGTCCGCCTGTGGAGGTTCCGTCTGCTGCAGAGCAGTCTCCTTTTTCATGAATGTGTACTGCATGGATACCAGGAGTAAGGTTCGTTACATTCAGTTTCATGATGACATCATTTCCCTGTTGGGTAAACTTTGCTGTTCCCCCTGTTTGGGTTCCGCTTTTGGCATTTACGGCGTACGTTTTTGTAGTTCCGCACGAAACTGCCAAAAATGCAAATCCTGCCAATAATGCTAATGTTTGTACTTTCATTTTTAAATGATTTATAGTAATATTTAGGCTAAATTTATAAAAGATTTTCCAGAACACTTTATGATTGCAGTCTTTTTCTGAAAGAATATTTGATCTGGTGTTTTAATTTTATACTGTTTTACCTCAGGATGTGGAGGGTTAACTCCTTATCATTTAGATTGAAAAAGACTGATGAAATTGCTTATTTTTATTTTTTTGAGACAAGGGACCATATTAATCATATAACACATTTGAAGAGCATCAGGAATGGTTATTCTATATACTTTTATTCGTGAAGACAAGCACCAGTATCTTTTAGATCAATATTTAAAGACTTTTCCGAAAGACTTTCAGCAGGATGTTTTGAAGTACAGAAGGTGGCAGGATGCTCAGCTTTCCTTGCTGGGGAGAGTGCTTTTATATTCTGGGTTAAAGTCTCATTATAATATTGATGAAGTGCAGATTATGAGACATACTGATAATAAGCCTTATTTAAAAGACCATTATCTTCATTTTAATATTTCTCATTCTAAAGAGCTTGTGGCGTGTGCTATTGCAGAATTTCCGATTGGAATTGATGTTGAATTTATAGATCATAAAATCAATTATCTGGACTTTCAGTTTCAGATGACAGAACAGGAATTTGATAAAATTCATCACTCAGAGGATCAAATTGGGGAATTTTTCTTGTATTGGACTCAAAAAGAGTCGGTGATGAAAGCTCATGGGGGAGGAATGATGATTCCTCTGGATTCTTTTGAAATTGTAAATGATGAATGTAAAATTGAATGTAAAAAATTCTTTACAAAGAAAATTTTTATTGATGAAAATTATCAGACTTGCATAGCTTCTGACAATGAGAATATTAAAAATGTGATACCTTTTTTAATGCGTCTGAAAATTTGAGTTAATTGTTTTTTATATCTCTTAAATCCTTTTATTTGTGTGGTTTTCAGTTGTTTAAATTCAACTATAAAATCATTGTTTGGTGATAAAATTTACACATTTTAGTGTTTTTTTTTTGAAAATTCATTTTTAACATATATCTTTACTCGGAGAAAAAAATTATTTAAACACTAAGATTTAATACAAATGAAGAAAAAAATATTACTGATGATTACCTTCAGTTTTAGCGTGCTTTCCTTTGCGCAGGTAGGAATCAAAACAGACAATCCCAATCTCAGTTCAGACCTTGAATTGGGTTCTAATAACAAAACATTACTTTTAAACAGAGTTCCCACTACCGCTTCTGTTGCTAATCCGGTTAACGGGATGATGATTTATGATCAATCTGAAGAATGTGTAAAAGCATATCAGAATGGTAAATGGTCTAAATGCCTGGGGAAAGGGCTCAGCGGAAAGAAGACATTAATGAGTTCAGTTTCGTTATTATGCAACTCTGCTACTATCTCTCCCAATCCGGTTGCCGGCCAGCCGTTTAAAGGGACTTTAACAATCCCTTATACAGGTGGGAATGGAGGAAGTTATGGAGCACAATCTATTCAGGCCAATGGATTAACTGCTATTTTGCCTGTAGGAAACTTTGCTTTAGGAAACGGAACTTTGCAGTATTCTGTTACAGGAACTCCAGACAGAACCGGAAATATTACATTTAACACAAATATTGCAGGAAATACCTGCTCTGTTGCTTCTAAATAATGTAATAGATATTTTCCGGTGACCAGCTTCAAATCCTTGTGATATCTTTAAAGACTTCAATATGCATCTGTCAATACCCTAAGTATTATGCAGAATGCTTCTATTGCCTCTATACAGATATTTCAGAATCTGTTTACTGGAATTTGCTATTCCTTATTTTCATTGCACTTTCAATGCAAGATATTTATATAGACAAATTTTATTAAACCACAACAAAAATTCAACATGAAAAAAAAGTTATTCTTACCTATTTACATAAGTATTAGCTCTTTTTCACTTGCTCAGGTTGGGATTAATCAGCCCAATCCTAATCTAAGTGCAGATCTTGAACTGGGATCTACCAATAAGAGTTTATTACTGAACAGAATTCCAAATACAGGAGTGATTAATAATCCGGTAAACGGAATGTTGATCTACGATGTGTCAGAGCAATGTGTAAAGGCTTTTCAGGCAGGAGCTTGGTCACAGTGTTTTTGGAAAGATAATCCCGCCTTTGCTTTAAATTGTGGCGCCGCTACGTTTGCTCCTAGCCCGGCAACACAAGGCTTAGCATATACAGGAACTTTGACTATTCCTTATACTAATGGGGACGGAAGTGCTTACACAGGACAAACTTTTCAGGCCAATGGACTGACTGCTACACTAACTCCTGGTACTTTTGCTGTTGGAAATGGAACTTTGCAATTAGCAGTAAACGGGTTTCCTATAAGTTCAGGAAGTGCAACATTTAATGTCACTATAAATGGTAGCACCTGTTCTAATCTCACTCTTGCAGTAAATCCAGGAACACCAATAATCCCATCCAACATAACATTAGAAGGAAGGTATTTTATAGCATCTATTTATGATCAGGATTATTCTCCATTTACAGCTCCTACTGGCCCTGCTACTACAGCAAGACCTGTTGCTGCTGATGGAACTCCTGACACACTGGTCGATCTTCAGGGAGTAATTCCTACCTCAGGTCTTACTGTTTATATTCCTGCAACCGCTACCGGAAACGGAACTGTGGGTGCATATAGTCAAACCATTAATGTTCCTGCCAACCTTACAGAAGATGGAATTTCAAGAAACATTACTCTTTCATGGAACTCTCAATCATATAATGCTACAACTAAATCAATTACAGCAACACTTAAAGCTGAAGGTGGTACATTGAACGCTCGTAAATTGGATGTGAATGCCGGAATCGGAAATGATTATCTTGGAGTATTGCTAGGAAGATTCCTTATGCCTAATCAAGGAGCGCAAAAAGGATATGAAGTTCGTATCATCGCTGCTATTCCGGATAGAATGTTTAATGAACCTGATGCTCAGGGAAGCTTCACTCATAACTTCCTTTACCTCCCAATTCAAGCGGAGGATAATAATGTATGGCTGAATCATAATCTAGGGGCAGATTATACTAACGTGAATGATCCTAATTTTAATTTAGGAACAAGACCAACATCAGCAACTGATTTCCATGCTTATGGCTCATTGTTCCAATGGGGAAGAAGACCAGATGGTCACGATCTGATCAAATGGACAGCATCTAATGCAGGGGCAGGAGTGTATGGTACAACTAATGTTAGAACAGATATTCCTTCCAATCCATTATTTATTACAGCTGGTGGAGACTGGAGAACAGATGCGGGTACAAGTACAACGCTATGGCAAAATAGTACATCAACCAATAACCCTTGTCCTATTGGATTTAAAGTTCCATCACAATCTCAAATTCAATCTTATTTAAGTTCAGCTGGTATCAGCAATGGAATTACTGGTGCTGCTGCAAGTAAATTAGGATTGACAGCAGCAGGAACACGAGTTTCTACATCAGGAGATATATCACCTGTTACAACCGGAACTTCCGGACTTTATTGGAGCAGTACAGCAGGATCACTATCCAGCCCATCAGCATTTGCATTGCAAATTGGACAATTTGGCTCTCCTTCAGCAACATTTGGAGCGAGCAAAGCACAAGGTATATCTGTACGTTGTATAAAAGAGTAAAAAATCATTGAAATACCATTATTTAATAGCGACCAGCATTCTGTTGGTTGCTATTAAATAATTATTAAATAACCATTTACAGTAAAAAAACATCTTCTTAAAATATTATTTTTGAATAAAAAAGCGCACTTAATAGATAAAAACATCTCATTCTTAATGAGTTTAGATACTGTTAAAAATAATATTGATTTAAAACATTGATCTGATCGGCTAAATATCATCAGTTTCTTTTTTTTGACTCAATCATGCTGTTGGAAAAACAGTCTATACTCACTTAATCCTAAATATTCACTCTTATATGCAAAGCTTGTTATAAAACAGGCTCCGGTTATTCTCTTTTGTAAAATCTAAAGGGTGGCTGTTGCTTTGTGATATCCTAAAACATGTATTCAGAAAAATTCTAAGGCATGGAGTGAATAGAAAATGTACCTAAACCTAACCTAACGTCCTTCGGGATATATTGCTATGAAGCTAACACCTTATCAATCTACCTTTTATAATGAATGGATACTGAATCCATCCAGAAGTGACTATAATATAATCTTTGACCAGTCTATGTCCGGATATGTTGATATCCAGCGGCTGAATTCAAGTTTAGTCAGATTTGTTAACAATAATTTACTGTTGAACAGTAATGTTGTAAGTGTGTCAGAAAATTTAGTTTGGAAGCGCAGGCCTTTGCTTCCTGAAAGTACGCAAATACTAACCTTTATTGCACAGGAGCCTAGCCCTGATGAAGTTTTACAGCTTGCTTTACAGCCTTTTGATCTTGAAAAAGAGCAGCTTGCAAGATTTTATGCTATTAAACTAGATAATGGAGGCTATAGAATTATCCATATATTTTCCCATATTCTTGTTGATGGATTGAGTGCAAACAGTATTTATGCTGAACTCAGTACGTTTTACAATGATCTTAGCTATGAAAATCCTATTAGTCTTACAGAGCAGGAAATACGATACGAAAAACTGAGAAATCACCTTGAAGATATATTAGCCAAAGGAAAAACAGAAATGTCAGATTTTTGGAAATCCGGGTTGCAGGAAGTTGAAAATATTGGGTTTAAATTTTTACAAACCACAGATTCACCTCTGCCGGTTTCTCAAGAAAAAAGACATATTCCGGTTAATCCGGTAAGTGAACAGCGTTTTCATTTTCCTGAATCTGTATCTCTAAAAGTAAGACAGCTGATCTCAAAATATAAACTGACACCCTATACTTACGGACAGTTGGTTTTTGCCATCTTACTTCATAGGATTTCTGGGGTTAATAACTTGGTAATCAATTACCCTGTTGGGATTACAGAGGGGCAGGATTTTATTTTTGGGGCACACATTAATACGATTTTAAAAGGATACAGATTCGAGTCGGGATCTTCTCTGCAGGATCTTCTCCATCAAAATATAGAATATACCAATCAATTAAAGACAAGCAAGGCAAGATATCTGCCTATTGAAGAACTTATCAGCTATGCACCAACCTCCAATATATTAGAGTTCGGGTTTGTTCAAACCAGTCTTAAAGATGTGGTTATTCATTATGAAGGAGCCAGTAATGTGATCATTAACAGTGACTTGAATGTTGATTTGGTTGGAAAATTATCATTTGAACAGGAAGTAAAAGATGGTCAGATTAATTATAAGGTTCGTTATGCCAATCAAAAGCTTGATGCTGAACTAGTTGCTGGTTTTGTAGACATTTATCAAAGGCTGTTTATTGAAATACTGGACGATTTATTAGAAGGAAATTCAGAAAAGCTAATCTCCCAATATGAGCTGTTAAATGAAGATTCTTATCAGGAAGTAATAAATAGCTGGGATACGATTGATTTTGATCCTCAAACTGTTACAACAATTCATCAGGCATTTGAAGATCAGGTTTTAAAAACTCCTGAAGATACTGCATTAGTCTATCAGGATGTAAAACTCACTTATAAGGAGCTTAATGAGCGCTCAAACCAATTAGCACATTATTTAATCAACACATTGGGTCTTAAACCAGATGAATTGGTTCCATTATGCATGGAAAGGTCAGAAAATATGTTGATTGCAATTTTAGCGGTACTGAAATCCGGAGCGGCCTATGTTCCAATGGATCCTTCATATCCTGCGGACAGAATTGAGCATATTCTCAAAGATACAGGAGCAAGAGTAATTCTTGCAGAAGAGAGCGCTGTAGAGAAGGTTAATCATCTTTCTATTCAATATTTATCTTTAAATGATCCTAATTTCAGAATTCTGATGGCTGCACAGAGTCCATTAAATCCTGTAACAGATGTTTCTGCAGATCATTTGGCTTATGTGATTTATACCAGTGGAACTACAGGACTTCCAAAAGGGGTAATGGTAGAACATCAAAGTGTTATTAATGTTGTAGATAAAGTAAGAGAAGCCTATGGCTTTGCAGAAGGAGAAAAAATAACGGCCTATACTTCTTATGTTTTTGATGTTTCCGTATCCGAATTTTTCAATGCTTTGCTATACGGAAATGAACTTCATTTATTGGATGAAACTACTAAAAAAGATGCAGATCTTATCAGTAAGTATTTGTTGGAAAATGAGATTGCATATACGTATTTACCGCCGGTAATGCTTTCTGTTTTGCCACGAGTAGATTATCCTTCACTGAAAAACATTCTTTATGCAGGAGAACCATGCGATTATGAAACAGGAAAATACTGGTCGGAAAAAAAGATGCTTTATAACCTGTATGGTCCTACGGAAGCAACTATTTATGTAATTTATAAACAGATAAAACATGGAGATGTTCATGTTATCGGTAAGCCTGTAGGAAATGGTTCTGCCTACATTATGGATGCATACCATCAATTGTTACCGGTAGGAGCCGTTGGAGAATTATATCTGGGTGGAACAGGAATCGCAAGGGGCTATCTGAACCGTCCTGACCTTACTGAAGAACGTTTTATCAATAATCCTTTTCAAACGGAAGTCCAAAAACAAAAAAGAGTAAACGGAAGATTATATAAAACAGGAGATTTAGCCAGATGGCTTCCTGATGGAAATATAGAATACATTGGCCGAAACGATTTTCAGGTAAAAATCCGAGGGTACAGAATAGAATTGGGAGAGATTGAAGAAAGATTATCCCAGCATCCAGAAATCAAACAATCAGTAGTGCTTGCGAAAGAAAATACTGCAGGAATGAAATACCTGGCGGGTTATTATGTATCTGAAGAAGTGCTGGACGCTGAAAAGCTAACAGAATATTTGTCAGAAACATTACCAGAATACATGGTTCCAGGTGTTTTTGTTCAGTTAGCAACCCTGCCTTTAACGATCAATGGAAAACTGGATAGAAAACAGCTGCCTGAACCTGAATTCAGTGGCGAAAGAGAATACACAGGCCCTGAAAATGAGCTGCAAGAGAAATTATGTAATATCTATGGGCAAATTTTAGGATTGCTCCCTAAATCTATTGGTATTCACGATGATTTCTTCCGTCTTGGAGGAAACAGTATTATGGCTATTAAGCTCATTAGTAAGATCAGGCAGGAGCTGGAACTTCCGGTAAATGTATCCATGGTATTTGGGCATAAAACAGTAGCCTCATTATCTCATGCACTTGACAAAATCAACGACGTTTCTGAATCGATAATCATCAACCCGGAATCTATTTCTCAACCAGAAGAACAGCGCTTATCTTTTGCTCAGGAAAGGCTTTGGTTCATAGAGTCTTACGAAGGAAGCAGCAGTGTTTATAATGTTCCAATGGTGTTTAAATTAAGGAAAAATACTTCCCGGAAACTTCTTCAGAAGGTTTTCGATATGCTGATGCAGCGTCATGAAGTATTGAGAAGTATCATCCTTACTACAGAAGATGGAGTAGGATATCAGAAGATAACCGATCAAAAGCTCGAAATTCATTTCGATAAGGTTGAAACCAGAGCAGTACTTGATCAGGCTATAGATTCCGTGGCGAATAAAGTCTTCCATTTAGATCAGGAACTTCCGATAATTGCTTCTGTTTTCAGCTTGAACGATGATGATTATTTATCTGTTGTCATTCATCACATTGCTTTTGACGGATGGTCTACAGAAGTTTTTATCAATGAATTTAATGCCATTTACGAGGCCCTTATTGAAGGAAGAGATCCTGAACTTCCGGTATTACCTATTCAATATAAAGACTTTGCGCTATGGCAGAGAAATTATCTTTCCGGCGAAATACTTAACGAGCAGATTTCTTATTGGAAAACTAAATTGGAGGGGTTCCAGACTCTTGATCTTCCTCTGGACTTTAAGAGACCAGCCCATGTCTCGTATACAGGAGCCACCACCTATTTTGATGTTCCGGAACAGCTCGCTTCTTCCTTACAACAGGTTTCAAAAGATCTGGGAGTAAGTTTATACAGCGTGATGCTGAGTGGATATTATCTGATGTTATCTGCTTATTCAGGACAGGACGACATTATTGTAGGAAGCCCCGTTGCCAACCGTCACCATGCTGGCCTTGAAAATATCATAGGATTCTTTGTCAATACCTTTGCTTTAAGAGAAACAATAGATCCTGATCAGCAGATAAAAGATTTTATTGTACAGGTTTCAGAATCTATCACCAATGCTCAGTCTCATCAGGATCTTCCTTTTGAAAAACTGGTAGAGGAGATGGAAGTAGAGCAGGATAATTCAAGAAACCCGATTTTCCAGGTGATGTTTGGGATTCAAAGCTTTGAAGAAAAAGTTTCCCATAACAATACTAATGCTGTCCTTCTTCCTTTTGATGGAGATTTGGATTATAAATCTGCCAAATTTGATTTAACGATGATGATTGATGTTCACGGAGACAGTATCCGGGGAATCTTCAATTATGCAGTAGCTCTTTTTAAAAACGAGACGATCATCCGAATGAAAGAGACCTATATGCTAATCCTGAAACAATTGGCTGAAATAGGAAATGTAGCTTCAAAAAATAATACAATTAAGAACCTTCAGCTTCTGAATGAAGAAAACTACCAGAAGATTACAAAGGATTGGAATACTGTTGAATACGATTATCCTGAAGGATATACCATCCACAAATTATTCGAAGCTCAGACAGAAAAAACTCCTGATGCAACAGCATTAGTGTATCAGAATGTCAGACTATCTTATCAGGAGCTTAATGAAAGAGCCAATCGCTTGGCTAACCATCTTATTGAAGCATATGATGTACAGCTTGATGATCTGATTCCTATATGTTTAGAACGTTCAGAAAATATGCTTGTAGCCATTTTGGGTGTTTTAAAAGCTGGTGCTGCTTATGTGCCGATGGATCCTCAATATCCCGCAGACAGAATTCAGCATATTCTTCAGGATACCCAAGCAAAAGTAGTTCTTACAGAAGATGCTTCGAAAGATAAAATAGAAGCAGAGAACATATCCATTATATCCTTAAATGATCTTGTATTTAAAGCAATTCTGGAAACAGCATCTTCTGGTAACCCTGTTACAAAAGTCACTCCGGAGCATCTTTCATATGTAATTTATACCAGCGGAACTACTGGAATGCCTAAAGGTGTAATGATTGAGCATCAGAATGTAGTTAATGTAGTTTCACAGATCAGAGATGCTTATGGTTTCAGTGAAGGAAAAAAAATAACCGCTTATACTTCTTATGTTTTTGATGTATCCGTATCCGAATTTTTTAATGCCCTGTTATATGGAAATGAGCTGCATCTTCTTGGTGAAACTCTTAAAAAAGACGCAGAATCCATAAGCCAATACCTTTTAGATAATGATATTGCTTATGCTTACCTGCCACCTGTGATGCTTTCCGTATTACCAAAAATAGAATATCCTTCTCTGAAAGGAATGCTATATGCAGGAGAACCTTGTGATTATGAAACCGGGAAATACTGGTCAGAATATACCAGTTTATACAACCTTTACGGACCAACGGAAGCAACCATTTATGCAACTTACAAACAGGTTGAGCATGGAGATGTACATCTTATTGGGCAAGCTGTTGGTAATACTTCTGCCTATGTATTGGATGCCTATTATCGTCCCGTTCCTATAGGAGCTATTGGAGAACTTTATCTTGGCGGAAACGGAATTGCAAGAGGATATCTGAACAGACCGGACCTTACTTCCGAACGTTTCATTACAAATCCTTTCCAAACTCCGCTACAAAAAATAAGAGGGAAAAACGGGAAAATGTACAAAACAGGAGACCTGGTACGTCTTCACGCAGATGGAAATATTGAATATATAGGCAGAAACGACTTCCAGGTAAAAATCCGTGGATACAGAATAGAATTAGGTGAAATTGAAAGTAGATTGCAGCAATATTCTGGTATAAAGCAGGCGGTGGTTCTAGCCAAGGAAAATAAAGCAGGAATGAAGTTTCTGGTCGGATATTATGTATCTGATGAAGCCGTAGTCGAGGATAAACTTGCAGCATTTTTATCAGAAACATTGCCGGAATATATGATTCCTGCTGCTTATGTACAGCTTGATGCCCTTCCTTTAACAATTAACGGAAAATTAGACAGAAGAGCTCTACCGGAGCCAGAGCTTACCGGGATCAAACAATATACAGCTCCACAAACAGAGCTTCAGGAAAAACTTTGCCGTATTTATGGAGAAGTATTAGGGCTTGATGCTGAAGAGATCAGTATTCATGATGATTTCTTCCGTCTGGGAGGAAACAGTATCATGGCCATAAAGCTGATTAGTAAGATTAAAAATTATCTTGATCTGCGCATTCAGGTAACTGCTGTATTTCATCATAAAACAATTGCTTCTCTTGCCTCTTTTCTGGAAACCGAATTCCAGGAAGAAAATATACATATAGAACCTGTGAAGGTTTCCTCACCAGAGGACCAGCGTTTATCTTTTGCTCAGGAAAGATTGTGGTTTATTGAAGCGTATGAAGGGGGAAGCAGTGCCTATAATATTCCGATGGTACTCACTTTGAGTCCGGAGGTACAGTTAATAGAACTTCAACAATCTCTGGAAACAGTTATTATGCGTCATGAAGTCCTGCGTTCTGTAATTAAAACAACAGAGGAAGGAATAGGATATCAGGTTGTTACGGACTCTATTCCGGAATTTAAAAGAGTAAACGTAAATACCAGAGAAGAGTTGGAGACAGCTATTAATACTGTAGCCAATAAAATATTCCGTCTGGAAGAAGAACTCCCTTTGGATATGACCCTGTTTAGGCTGAAAAACCAGTACTATTTATCACTGGTAGTTCATCATATTGCATTTGACGGATGGTCTGTAGATATTGTATTGGAAGAAATTCAGGCAGTATATGAAGCCTTACTTAATAAAACCCCTCATCAACTTCCTGAGCTTGCCGTTCAATATAAAGACTTTGCCCTTTGGCAGAGAAATTACCTGAAAGGAGCCGTTCTGGATAAGCAAATTAATTATTGGAAAGAAGTATTAAAAGACTTCGAGTCTCTTAATTTACCTCTTGATTTCAAGCGTCCGGCCCAAATTTCTTACGAAGGAGCTGCCATTTACTTTGACCTGTCTCCGGAGGTGTCCTCAGGATTGAGACTGATTTCCAAAGACCTTGGAGTAAGCTTATATAGTGTGATGCTGGGCGGATACTATCTGCTGCTTTCTGCTTATTCCGGTCAGAAGGATATTATTGTGGGAAGTCCGATTTCCAACCGTCATCATGCAGGTCTTGAAGATATTGCCGGGTTCTTTGTCAATACTCTGGCACTGAGAGGAAATGTTAATGCCAATCAGGATTTTAAAAACTTTATTCTTCAGATTTCTCAATCTGTTGCAGAAGCACAATCTCATCAGGATCTTCCGTTTGAGAAGCTGGTTGAGGAACTGGGTGTAGAGCAGGATATGTCCCGTCATCCTGTATTCCAGGTGATGTTTGGGGTTCAAAGTTTTGGAAGGAAAACCGGAAAAGATGCTCTATTCTCTCTTTTTGAAGGGGAAATAGATTATCAGGCTGCGAAATTTGACCTTACAACAATGATTGATGATGGAGAGGAAAAGATAAGAGGAATGTTCAATTATGCCGTTTCTCTTTTCAATAAAGATAGCATCCTGAAAATGAAGGATACCTATGTTCTGCTTTTAGAGCAGATTGCAGGGATAGGTGCAGAAAATGCAGAGAATATTAAAATTAATGATTTCCAGCTCCTTAAAACGACAGATTATAAAACAGTAATAGAAGAGTGGAACAATACAGATTCCGAATATCCATCCGACAAAACCGTTCATCAGCTATTTGAAGGTCAGGTGGCAAAAACTCCGGACCATACAGCTTTGGTATATCAGGATGTTAAGCTTTCCTATAAAGAATTAAATGAAAAGTCAAACCAATTGGCTCATTATCTGATCGGGAAATATAATATTCAACCGGACGAAATTATTCCATTATGTCTGGAGCGATCTGAAAATATGCTGATTGCTATTTTAGGCGTTCTGAAATCAGGAGGAGCCTATGTACCGCTTGATCCATCATATCCTTCAGACAGGATCAGACATATTCTTGAAGATACTCAGGCCAGATTGGTGATAGGTCAGGAAAGTACAGTTGAGAAATTAAAAGATCAAAATGCAGAACTTATTTCTCTGGATGAGGTTCAATGCAAAGCACAGCTGGAAATATCAGATCCCAATAATCCCGTTACCAAAACAACACCTGAAAACTTAGCGTATGTAATTTATACCAGTGGAACAACAGGGCTTCCGAAAGGAGTAATGGTAGAGCATCGGGGAGTTTCAAACCTTGTGACTCAATTTGCAGAAGCCCTGGAGCTGAATACCCTGGGCTCTGTGATGAAAAGCTGTCTGTGGTATGCCAATTATGTATTTGATGCGCATGTTGCAGAACTTTTCCCTGTCATTACTCATGGTCATAGCATTTATCTGCTGGATAAAGAAAAACAGACTGATATTGCAGCATTACAGCACTATATTCGTAAAAATGATATCCGGATTGCAACCATTCCGCCTGTACTTCTTACCAAAGATTATATTTTGCCTTTAGAAAAACTTATAGTAGCAGGAGATGTTACCAATCCTCAGTTAATGGCTCTTTATCAATCAGAAGGAGTAGACATTATTAACGCTTACGGACCTACTGAGGGAACCGTATGTGCTACTCTCCATTATTACAAAGAAGACCATAATCCACTGAATATAGGTAGACCAATTGGGAATATGACTTCTTATGTTCTGGATGAAAACCTGCGTCCGGTTCCTGCTGGTGCAATTGGAGAATTGTATATCGGAGGAGCAGGTATTACCAGAGGATATCTGCATCGTCCGGAACTGACTGAAGAACGTTTCATCATCAACCCTTTCCAAAGCTTAGAAGAAAAATCTAATGGCTTAAACGGACGGTTGTATAAAACCGGTGACCTGGTGCGCTGGCTGGCTGATGGAGAGCTGGAATATCTGGGGAGAAATGATTTCCAGGTAAAAATCCGTGGCTATAGAATTGAATTAGGTGAAATTGAAAACACCTTAGTAGGTTACCCGGGAATTCGCCAGACAGCGGTTTTAGCTAAAGAAAATAAAGGTGGATTGAAGTATCTGGCTGGATATTATGTTTCTGATTCTGAAATAGATGCTCATCTTCTTTCCGAATATGTATCAGAATCTTTGCCGGAGTATATGGTTCCTGCAGTTTTTGTTCACTTAGAGGCATTACCACTTACGATTAACGGAAAACTGGATAAAAAGCAGCTTCCAGAACCTGAATTTACAGGCAGTAAGGATTACATCGCTCCACAGACTGACCTTCAAACAAAACTGTGTCAGATTTATGGCAATGTTTTGGGAATTGATGCAGAAACTATCGGTATTAATGATGATTTCTTCAGATTAGGAGGCGACAGTATCATCAGTATCCAGTTGGTAGGAAGAATCAGGCAACAGTTTGACGTAAAGATTAGTGTGAAAGAGATCTTTACATCCCGAACAGCCGCTGCATTATCCTTGCTTATAGAAGAAAAGAAACAGAGTGAACAAACACAGATTGCAGCAGAACAGGGGCTTCTTACGGGGGAAGTTTCATTACTTCCTGTTCAGGAATGGTTCTTCAGTCAGAAAGAACAGGGATATCTTGAAGACTTCAACCATTGGAATCAGGCCTTCCTTGTGAATGTTCCCGAATTGGATAAAGATTTACTGGAAGAATCTATTCAGCATTTGATAGAAAGACATGATGCATTCAGATTGAAATTTGAGAGAAGTAACAATGGCTATATTCAAACCTATGGAAATGATCAGATTTTCCCTTCTCTCAGATATTTGGATGCTTCCGCTCTGGATAAAGAAGAACTATCGGAAATCCTTACAGAATGGCAATCTGGTTTTGATATTGAAAAAGGACCATTGTATCAGATAGTATATATGAGTGGATATGATGATGGCAGTGCCAGACTTTATTTCGCTTTCCACCATTTGATTATTGATGCGGTAAGCTGGAGAATTATTACAGAAGATATCAAGAATATATATCAGTCCCTTGAAAAAGGAGATAAAGAAACAGTTCTTTCCCACACAAAAGGAAGCAGCTATCGTCAATGGGTGAATGCGGTAAAAAATTATCGTTCTGAGGATGCAGAATCCAGAGCCCAGGAATTATTATACTGGAATACATGTGCTGATGCCACAGAGGTTCAGAATAAAGTTCTGGATCGTTTCATCATAAAAGATTCTTACCGCAGTAGTCTGATTTTAAATAAAGAAATAACTGAAGCTTTAATCCGAAATACTCATCATGTTTACCAGACTCAGATTAATGATCTGTTACTGTCCGCTTTGTCAGTTTCTCTTTCAAAATTAACAGGTGAAGATTCCCATGCTGTTCTTTTAGAAAGCCATGGCCGTGAGGAAGTATTTCAACAGCTTGATATCACAGAAACGGTAGGATGGTTTACTACGATGTTCCCTTTACTTTTGAAAAATGGAAAAGGAGTAGCAGATACCATCATTTTGACTAAAGAATCACTGAGAAGTATTCCTCATAACGGAATTGGTTATGGCAGTTTGGTAGGATATACAGATCGCGGTCTTCCAAAAATAAGTTTCAACTATTTAGGACAATTAGACCAGGAAACAGAAGAGAAAAGCTGGTTTATTGCAGCCGAAGACGCTGGATCAGGAATAGGAAAAAATAACCGTGACAGCCAGTATATCAGCATGAACGGAGCTGTTGTGAATGGACAATTACGGTTTGAAATTGCAGGATATCTGCCGGAAGAACAGATTAAACTGTTTACAGAAGATTTTAAAACCAATATTGAAACCATTGTAGAGACCCTTTCTCAGGAAACACAATGTTATCTTACTCCATCCGATGTAGATCATGTGGTAGACTTTGAGCAGCTTACAGAGATCCAAAAGACAGTAGAAATTGAAGGAGTATACCTTGCGAACAGTTTGCAGGAAGGATTTGTGTACCATGCCTTGAATCAGGGAGAAAAAGATGATGCCTACAGAGTACAGCTATTATGGGATTATAATGCCGTTCTTAATATTGAAAGCCTTAAGAAAGCCTGGAGTCTTACCCAAGCTGCTTATCCTTCATTGAGGATGAGGTTCGATTGGAATGGTGAGATTGTTCAGGTCATCAATAAAAATGGAAATGTAGACTGGCGTGATCTGGATATCAGCAATATGACTGAAGCTGCTCAGGAAACATTCATTAAAGAGATTACGGCAAAAGACCGTTTTGAAGGATATGATCTTTCCAAAGGTGATCTTTTCAGAGTATACCTGTTTAAACGTTCAAAAGATCAGTATACCTGTCTTTTCAGTAACCATCATGCTATTTTGGATGGCTGGAGTATACCTGTACTTCTTAACAGTATTCATACCCATTATCTGAACCTTACTAAAGGGCAGGAAATTACTGTTGTACAGGACCGAGCCTATACAGACACCCAGAAATATCTTCGGGACCATAAAGAAACAGGCAGAAAGTTCTGGGATACTTATATGAAGTCTTTGGAAGATCAGGAAGACTTAAGTGGATTAATTAAAGAATCTCAGAGATCTATTGATTTGGCTACCTATCGCCATACCCAGGATCATCAGCAGGTAAAAATGATGATAGCAGGGGATCAATATGACTTGCTTAAAGCCTTTACAAAATCTCAGGGATTAACAGTAAATGCCATATTACAATACCTGTGGCATCAACAGCTGAGAATTTATAGCGGTTTGAGCACAACAGTTGTAGGCACAACAGTATCAGGGCGAAGCTTGCCGGTAGATGGAATAGAATCATCAGCAGGATTATACATCAATACATTACCATTGATTGTTACTCATGAGGAAGGGAAAGTGGTAGATCATATCAAAGAAATTCAGAACAGAATCAGTGATATTAATACCCATAGTGATATTAATCTGGCAGAACTTCACCATGACGGACGCAGGATTTTCAGCAGCTTATTTGTGTTTGAAAACTATCCTGTACCGGAAGGACAAGATCAAAATGAACTTGGTTTTGTATTCAGGGATTCAGTGGAGAAACTGGATTATCCACTAGGTATTGTCGCTTTTGAAAGAGGAAACGAGGTCTCATTAACCCTAAACTACGAAGGCTATCTGTTTGATCATGAAATGATGGTTCAAGTAATTGAAGGAATGCAGGTTTCACTTAATCAGATTCTTGAAAATGAAAACATTATATCATCCGGATTACAGCTTCTTACCCAGGAAAAGTATAAAAAGATCACAGAAGACTGGAATGATACCTGGTATGATTTTCCATCTGATAAAACAATCCATGAGCTTTTTGAAAAACAGGTGGTAAAAACTCCGGAGAATGTTGCATTAATATATCAGGACTGTAAGCTTTCATATAACGAGCTAAATGAACGTTCAAACCGCTTAGCCCATTATCTTATCAGAACATATAATCTTCAGCCTGACGAATTGGTTCCTTTATGCTTAGAACGTTCGGAGAATATGGTCATTGCTATTTTAGCAGTTTGGAAAGCCGGAGCAGCCTATGTTCCGATG
The DNA here is from genome assembly GCF_001684955.1 of Chryseobacterium contaminans. Taxonomy (GTDB): domain Bacteria; phylum Bacteroidota; class Bacteroidia; order Flavobacteriales; family Weeksellaceae; genus Chryseobacterium; species Chryseobacterium contaminans. The sequence goes on from NZ_MAYF01000345.1 coordinate 37,023, forward strand.
GATCCCTCATATCCAGTAGATAGAATAAAACATATTCTGACAGATACAAAAACCAGAGTTGTAATTGCTCAGCAAAGTACAGTAGATCAGGTACAACTGATAGAAAATGTAAATATTGTATCTCTCGATAACACTACGATTCAAGATAACATTAAAGAAATGCCTTCTGCAAACTTACCTGTCAATATAAGTTCTGCCAATCTTGCGTATGTAATTTACACAAGTGGAACTACAGGACTTCCGAAAGGAGTAATGGTAGAGCATAAAAACGTAGTGAATCTTGTTTCTGACCTGTATTCCCGTTATGGATTGGATGATAAAGATGTTATTCTTCAGTTTGCCAACTATGTGTTTGACCCGTCTGTAGAGCAGATACTATTAGCTATTTTAAATGGAAACAGCATGTTTCTTAGTGAAGATAAAAGCTATTTAAATGAAGAAGCTTTCTTAAAAACGCTTAATGAGCATAAAGTTTCTTATATAAACCTTACTCCTTCTGTCTTGCAGAACATTGATATTACACAGGTTAAAACAATGCGTAAACTGGCTTCGGGAGGAGAAGCCTTAACCGCAGATCTGTATAATAAATTAAAAAGTGAGAATTTCAATTTCCTTAACTGTTATGGTCCCACTGAAGTTACCGTTACCTCAATTGTTAACAACAATAGAAGAGCAAACAGTATAGGACGTCCTATTGGAAACACAAGTGTATATATATTAGATGCTCAGTTCAGGCCAGTTCCTGTAGGTGCTGCTGGTGAGCTTTATATCGGAGGATCAGGGGTCTCCAGAGGATATCTGAATAGACCTGATCTTACCGATGAACGTTTTATTTTCAATCCTTTTCAGACGGGAGAGCAAAACAATAAAAACGGAAGGTTATACAAAACAGGAGATCTTGTTCGTTGGCTTCCGGATGGAAATATAGAATACATAGGCAGAAATGATTTCCAGGTAAAAATAAGAGGATACCGTATTGAGCTTGAAGAAATAGAAAACAGGTTGCTCCAACATCCGGAAGTCCGTCAGGTGGCTGTTCTGGCCAAAGAAAATAATGCAGGAATGAAATATCTGGCAGGATATTATGTAGCTGATTCAGAACTTGATACTCGTCTGCTTTCAGATTTTCTGTCAGAAACCTTACCTGAATATATGATCCCTGCAGCATTTGTACATCTTACCGAACTTCCTATTTCGATCAATGGTAAGCTTGACAGAAAACAGCTTCCTGAACCTGGATTTACAGGGATGGATGCATATACTGCACCAGAAAATGAACTTCAGAAGAACCTGGCAAAAATCTATGCAGAAGTATTAGGGTTAGATATTAGCCGTATTAGTATTCATGATGATTTCTTCAGATTAGGAGGAAACAGTATCATGGCGATCAAACTGATCAGCAAGATTAAACAGGTTCTTGGAATTAGGGTAGAAGTAGCCGCAATTTTCAGCCATAAAACAATTGCTTCTTTAGCTGAAGTGTTAATGGATGAAACTCATATTGAAGAGCAGGCTGCCATTACCTCTATAAAAGTTAATACTCCTGAAGAACAAAGATTATCGTTTGCTCAGGAAAGACTTTGGTTTATTGAAACTTATGAAGGTGGAAGCAGTGCCTACAACATTCCAATGACGGCAATTCTGGATCAGAAAACGGATATTTCTATTTTACAGAAAGCTTTCGAAGAAGTTATTAAGCGTCATGAAGTTCTGCGTTCCATCATTAAAACAACAGAAGATGGAATAGGCTACCAAGTGGTTACTGATAGCATTCCTGAATGGAAAGTGACTAAAATAAGCACAAGAAAAGATTTAGATGAAGCCATCAACAAATGTGCTAATAAAGTCTTCCGACTTGATACAGAGATTCCTGTTGAAATTAACATTTTCAGATTTGAAAACCGATATTATTTATCAGTAGTCATTCATCATATTGCTTTTGACGGATGGTCTACGGATATTTTCCTCAAAGAAATTCAGACGAGATACAAAGCTATTCTCAATAACGAAAAAGCAGAGGAACTGTCTGACGTAAAGGTTCAGTACAAAGACTATGCTTTATGGCAGCGCGATTACCTTTCTGGTCAACGTCTTGAAAAACAGATTAGTTATTGGAAAGATCAGCTTCAGGATTTCCAGAATCTGGATCTTCCAACAGATTTCAGAAGACCTTCCCAGATTTCTTATGAAGGAGAAAATCTATATTTCAGTTTAGATGGAGAACAAAGCGAAAAGCTGAGAACGCTGTCTAAAAACCTTGGAATAAGCCTGTATTCTGTCATGTTAGGAGGGTATTATCTGATGCTTTCTGCATATTCAGGACAGGATGATATTGTGGTAGGAAGTCCTATTGCCAATCGTCATCATGCAGGACTTGAGGATATTATAGGATTCTTTGTCAACACACTGGCATTGAGAGAAACGCTGGATCCTAAACAAAACCTTAAAGACTTCCTTCTTCAGGTTTCAAAATCAGTTACCGAGGCACAGTCTCATCAGGATCTGCCATTCGAAAAGCTGGTAGAAGAACTTGGAGTAGAGCAGGACACGTCAAGACACCCGGTTTTCCAGGTAATGTTTGGGCTTCAGAATTTTGGAAGTGATTCTTCTTCTCAAAATAATCAGGACAGGCTGTTTTATCCTTTTGATGGAGAATTGGATTATCAGGTGGCTAAATTTGATCTGACAACCATGATTGATGATGGAGAAGATCACATCAAAGGAATGTTCAACTATGCTAAAGCCATTTTCTCAAAAGAAACGGTTGGAAACATGATCCATTCTTATGAGTTTTTACTGGAGCAGATAGCAGAAGGTGATGGTCAGAAGGAAATGACACTTTCTGATTTGAAGCTGGTTCCTCAAGTTCAATATAAAAAATTAACAGAAGAATGGAATGCCACCTATAAAGCATATCCATCAGAAATAACAATCCATCAGCTTTTTGAAGATCAGGTAAAAAAGTGTCCTGCTCAAACAGCTTTGGTGTACCAGGATATCCGTTTCTCTTATCAGGAATTGAATGAAAAAGCCAATCAGTTGGCTCATTATCTGATTGAGAATTATGATTTGCAGCCAGATGATCTGGTCCCAATATGCCTGGAGCGATCTGAAAATATATTGATTGCCATTCTTGCCATACTAAAATCCGGAGCAGCTTATGTTCCGATGGATCCTTCTTATCCATCAGACAGAATACAGCATATTCTTCAGGATACTCAAGCGAAATTGGTGATCGGACAGGAAAGGATAGCAGGAAAACTGGAAAATATATCTGTTGAGGTTCTTGCTTTAGATGAGGTGAGCCTTCAAGCACAACTTGAAATAATGTCATCTGAAAATCCTGTTACCCAGATAAATGCCAATCATCTTGCTTATGTGATCTACACCAGCGGAACCACAGGATTACCAAAAGGAGTGATGATTGAACATTCAGGAGTGATAAACCTCATTGAATCAATGATAAAAGCTCACCGACTTCAAGAATATAAGGAAGTAGGATGTTACTCAAACTATGTATTTGATGCCTTTGTATATGAAGCCTTTCCGGTGTTATGCAACGGAAATACTTTGTGGCTGTACAGTAATGACCTCAGAACATCAGTAGGAGAACTTAATGAGTATATCAAAGAAAATAATATTGAAGTTTCATTCATTCCACCTGTTCTTCTGAGAGAAGTTGTTGAGCATGGAACGGATCTGAAACTCATATTTTCAGGAGGAGAAAGTTTCCCTGCTTTAGATAAAAATACTGATGATATTGTCTTTGTAAATGAATATGGTCCTACAGAAGGAACGGTCTGTGCAACACTACATTACTATAAAGAAGATAGAAATCCATTGAATATCGGTGGCCCGATTGCCAATACTTATGCATACGTTCTTGATCAGCAAAATCGCCTGGTTCCAGTAGGAGCTGTAGGAGAGCTGTTTATTGGCGGAGCAGGTATTGCAAGAGGATATCTGAACCGCCCTGAACTTACCGAAGAACGTTTCATTTCAAATCCTTTCCAGACTTCAGATCAGAAAGAAATAGGAGAGAACAGCCGTTTATACAAAACCGGAGATTTAGTTCGCTGGTTACCGAATGGAGAACTTGAATATGTAGGAAGAAATGACTTCCAGGTAAAAATCCGTGGCTATCGTATCGAATTAGGAGAAATTGAAAATACACTGTTAGGATATTCTGAAATTCGCCACGTTGCTGTATTGGCCAAAGAAAACAAATCCGGATTGAAATATCTGGCAGCGTATTATGTTTCTGATGAGGCTATAGATTCAGAACTGCTTTCAGAGTATCTATCTGCATCCCTTCCTGAATACATGGTTCCCGGTGCTTTTGTGCATTTAACAGCTTTGCCAGTAACGATCAACGGTAAATTAGACAGAAAAGCACTGCCTGAACCGGATTTCACAGGCAGCAAAGAATATACAGCTCCGGAAACAACTCTTCAGAAGCAACTTTGCCAGGTTTATGGGGAAGTATTAGGATTGGATGCAGACACCATCAGCATTCATGATGATTTCTTCAGACTGGGTGGAAACAGCATCATGGCCATCAAGCTTATCAGTAAGATTAAACAGGTTCTACAGATACAGGTAGAAGTTGCCAAAATATTCAATCATAAAACCATTGCTCTATTATCAAATGTTTTATCGGATGAAAATCATAGCAATGAACAGATTACGATTACTCCTGTAAAAGTTAATGCCCCGGAAGAGCAGAGTTTATCCTTTGCCCAGGAAAGATTGTGGTTTATTGAAAATTATGAAGGCGGAACCAGCGCTTATAATATTCCAATGGCCTTCCTTCTGGATAAAAGCACAGATATTACAATCCTTTGCAAAGCACTGGATGCTATTGTAATGCGTCATGAAGTGCTTCGTTCAGTGATTCGCATGACGGACGAAGGAAAAGGCTGGCAATTGGTGATGAATGATATTCCTGTTATTCATCAATATGAGGTGAAAACAATGCAGGAACTGGAAGAAAGAGTGAGTCATGCAGCCAACAAGATTTTCCGCTTAGAAGAAGAACTGCCTGTAGATATCAACATCTTTAAGTTTGAAGAAAATTACTATTTATCAGTTGTGATTCACCATATCGCATTTGACGGATGGTCCACAGATATCTTCTTAAAAGAATTAATCAGTATTTATAATGCCATTAAGGAAGGGCATCCACACGAATTACCAGCACTAAAGATCCAGTACAAAGATTTTGCACTATGGCAGCGTAATTATCTTACCGGAGAAAGACTTGAACAACAAATCGGTTACTGGAAAAATAAACTCAGCGGTTTCCAGAATCTTGATCTGGCAACAGACTTCAAGAGACCGACTCAAATATCCTACGAAGGAGAAAATATCTATTTCAGCCTTAATGAGGAGCAAACCCAGAAGTTGAAAAATCTGTCAAAAGACCTTGGGGTAAGCTTGTATAGTATTTTGTTAGGTGGATATTACTTAACACTTTCCGCTTATTCCGGGCAGGATGATATTATTGTAGGAAGTCCTATTGCGAACCGTCATCATGCAGGGCTTGAAGATATGATCGGATTCTTTGTCAATACACTGGCACTCAGAGAAACTATTGATCCGAATCAGCAGATAAAAGACTTTATTTTACAGGTTGCTCAATCAGTAACAGAAGCACAGTCTTATCAGGATCTTCCTTTTGAAAAATTAGTGGAAGAACTTGGTGTTGAGAAAGATACTTCAAGACACCCTGTGTTCCAGGTGATGTTTGGGCTTCAGAGTTTTGGAGAAGAAGTATCTCAGCCGGAAAATGAAACCACACTGCTATATCCTTTTAATGGAAATATTGATTATCAGGTTGCTAAGTTTGATCTGACGACGATGATTAACGATATTGGTCATAGCTTACAGGGAATGTTCAACTATGCGAAATCTGTTTTCTCAAAAGAAACCGTTCAGAATATGCTGAATACGTATCTGTTCCTGCTTGGTCAGATCGCAGAAATCAATGATACAGAAAGCTTTGCTATTTCCGAATTGGACTTGATTTCTGAAGAACAGAATACAGCAGTTTCCAAGCTATGGTCTTCCGGAGTTCACTATCCGAGTGATACCACCATTCATCAATTATTTGAAACCCAGGTTAAAAGAACACCAGATCATACGGCAATAGTACATCAGGATGTTAGATTATCTTATCGTGAACTCAATGAACGTGCCAACCGTTTGGCGAATTATTTAATTGAAACATATGATATTCAGCCTGATGATCTTATTCCTTTATGCCTTGAGCGTTCCGAAGAAATGCTTGTGGCTATTCTTGCTGTGCTAAAATCCGGCGGAGCTTATGTTCCGATGGATCCATCATATCCTGCCGATAGAATCAAACATATTCTTATCGATACAGGTGCAAAAATTGTGATTACACAAGGCGGTTCTGAGCTTAATGTCCTTGAAGCTTGCGGAGAAGCCACTTCCATGCTTATTTTGAACGATCCAGAGTTGGAAACTGTTCTTGAAAATAGTAGTATTGAAAACCCTGTTACTTCCGTAGCTTCCAACCATTTGGCATATGTAATCTATACCAGTGGAACGACAGGAATGCCAAAAGGAGTACTCCAGGAACACCGTAATGTAGCCCGTTTATTCAGTGCGACAGATCACTGGTATCAGTTCAATGACAAAGACGTATGGAGTTTATTCCATTCCTATGTCTTTGACTTTAGTGTATGGGAAATCTGGGGAGCTTTATTCTATGGAGGAAAATTATTAGTTCCATCCTCTGAACAAACCAAAGACACGAATTTATTCTTCAGTCTATGTTTAGAAGAAGGTTTAACGGTACTCAACCAAACTCCAACTGCCTTCTACCAGTTTATTGATACAGCACTTCAAAGAGAGGAGATATTAAGCAGTCTTCGTTATGTGATTTTCGGAGGAGAAGCCTTAAATCTTGCTTCCTTAAAACCTTGGTATGAACGCTATCATTCTTCTCCAACACTGATTAACATGTATGGAATTACCGAGACAACTGTCCATGTAACTTACAAGAAATTAAGTGCGGAAGACTTGGATAAAGCTTCATTGATCGGAGAGAATATTCCAGACCAGGGCATGTATATCCTTGATAAACATCTTCGAGCCGTTCCGGTAGGCGCTGTAGGAGAACTGTATGTAGGAGGAGCAGGAATAGCAAGAGGTTATCTGAACCGTGAAGAACTCACCGCCGAACGTTTCATCAGCAATCCTTTCCAGACCTTGGAAGAAAAGAATCAGGGAACGAACGGAATCCTGTACAAAACGGGAGATTTGGTGCGCTATCTTGCCGATGGAGAACTGGAATACATCGGAAGAAATGACTTCCAGGTGAAAATCCGTGGATACAGAATTGAGTTAGGAGAAATTGAAAACAGACTTCAGGAATACCCGGAAGTAAAACAAGCTGTGGTTCTGGCCAAAGAAAACAAAGCTGGACTGAAATACCTTGTGGGATACTATGTCTCAGAAAAAGCGAATGAAGTAAGTGATCTTACCGCATTTTTATCAGAGGTGCTGCCAGAGTACATGGTTCCTGCAGCGTTTGTTCACTTAACCTCATTACCGCTGACCATCAATGGAAAATTGGACAGAAGAGCCTTACCTGAGCCTGAATTTACAGGAGGCAGAGAATACACTGCACCAGAAACCGAATTACAGGAGAAATTATGTCAGATCTATGGTGAAGTCCTTGGATTAGACGCTTCTGGTATTGGTATTCATGATGATTTCTTCAGATTAGGCGGTGACAGTATTATCAGTATCCAGCTTGTCAGCAGAATCAGACAAAGACTTGATATAAGAGTAAGTGTTAAAGATATTTTTACCACCAGATCAGTTCTGAAACTTTCCGAATTAATGGAAAGTAAGGCCAAAGAAGAGCAAACTCAGATTCTGACAGAACAAGGTCAGCTTACCGGAAGTTTATCCTTCCTACCTATTCAGGAATGGTTCTTCAATTTGGTTGAGGAAGGCTATGTAGGAGATCTTAATCACTGGAACCAGTCTTTCCTGATTACCGTTCCTGAGCTTAATCCAGAAGTACTGAAACAAAGTATAAAGCTGCTGATTGAAAAGCATGATGCCTTCAGAATCTATTATCCTAAAGAAAATAATAGATACACTCAACAGTACGGAATAGAATATATACCGGAAATTAAAGATCTTGATATTTCAGGAATCTCATCGGAAGAACTTTCCAAAGTATTCACAGAATGGCAGTCTCATTTTGATATTGTAACCGGACCTTTATTCCAGGTTGGATATGCTCACGGATATAAGGACGGAAGTGCAAGAATCTTCTTTGCACTACATCACTTGATTATTGATGCCGTAAGCTGGAGAATTATTACAGAAGACCTGAAAAATATATATCAGAACCTGGAAAAAGGAAACCAGCCTGAAACATATGTAAAAGGAAGCAGCTACCGTCAGTGGACTGAAGCTGTAAAAGGATATCTTCTAGATAATCATGAAGCCAGAACCAAAGAACTTGTCTATTGGACTCATACTGCCGGAAATGTTGCGAAAAACAATAATATTTTAGCTGAAGTATCTTCTGAGGAGTATCATTTTGCTAATCTTAGTCTTGAAGAAAGCTATACAGAGAAACTGATTAGAGAGATTCATCATGTTTATCATACACAGATTAATGACATCTTGTTATCTGCCCTTGCTTCCGCGCTTTCAGACCTTACCGGAACATCAGGACATGCCGTTCTCCTGGAAGGTCACGGCCGTGAAGAAGTGTTCAATAATCTGGATATTACAGAAACAGTAGGATGGTTTACTTCTATGTATCCATTGCTGTTACAAACTGGAAAAGATGTAAAAGATACCGTAGTTTTAACCAAAGAATCACTGAGAAGTATTCCAAATAATGGAATTGGATATGGCTGCCTTGTCGGATATACCGAACAGGCCCTTCCAAAAATCAGTTTCAACTATCTTGGGCAGCTTGACCAGGAAGAAAGTACAGGAGAGAAAACCTGGTATATTTCTGGAGAAAATAGCGGAAACTCAATGGGTGATAAAAACCGGGACAGCTATATCATTAGTGTCAACGGAGCCATTGCCGATGGGCAGCTTCGCTTTGGGATCTCAGGATATCTTTCACAGGATCAGGTAGATCTGCTTACTCAAAAATTTGAAGACTATATAAAACAAATTGTTGATGAGTTAACAGCAGAACAAAAAACCTGGTTAACGCCATCAGATACAGAGAATATCGTTGGTAAAGATCAGCTGATGTATATTCAGGAATCTGGAGCAGTAGAGGGAGTATATCTGGCCAACAGTTTACAGGAAGGATTTGTATATCACGCATTAAATCAGGGAGATACTGATGATGCCTACCGTGTACAGCTGGTCTGGGATTATCTTTCTGAAATGAATCTTGAACAGTTGAAAAAAGCATGGGTATATACTCAAAATCAGCTTCCTACATTAAGGCTGAGATTTGACTGGAGTGAAGAAATTGTTCAGATCATCGACAAAAAAGGAAGTCTCGACTGGCGTTATCACAATCTGTGTGAAATGAACAAAGATCAACAGGAAGATTTGATTGCAGAACTGACCCAGAAAGACCGTTTTGAAGTATATGACCTTGCAAAAGGAAGTCTTTTCAGAATATACCTGTTCAAACGCTCAGAGCAGCATTATACCTGTCTTTTCAGTAATCATCACGCCATTCTTGATGGATGGAGTATGCCTATATTCCTGACCCTTATTCATGAAGCTTATTTAAAACTCATTAAAAATCAGGAGCTTTCTCCGGCACCGGATGAAGCGTATGCAGAAGCCCAAAAGTATCTTCAGAACCATAAAGATGCGAATGATGATTTCTGGAAAGACTATATGGGACTTCTCGAAGACCGTGAAGATATCAGTGGCTGGATTAAAGAATCTAAAAAACAGATTGATCTTTCCGAATACAAGCAGATTGTAGATCACCGCTCGATCAAAATGTCGATTGTGGGTGAACAGTATCAGCAATTGAAGAAGTTTACAGCAAAGAACGGATTTACCATCAATGCTGTGCTTCAATATTTGTGGCATAAACAATTGGCGATTTACAGCGGAACGCTGTCTACGGTGGTAGGAACTACGGTTTCCGGAAGAAGTATACCGGTAGATGGCATTGAATCATCAGTTGGTTTGTATATCAATACCTTACCATTGATTGTGAGCCATACTGAAGGTAAAGTAGCCGATATTATTTCAGAAATTCAAAACAGGATCAGTGAGCTTAATACCCATAGTAGTGTAAACCTGGCAAGCCTTCAGCATGACGGACGTAGAATTTTCAGCAGCTTATTTGTATATGAAAATTACCCGGCTCCGAAAGGAGATGAGGATAATGAATTATCATTTGTCTTCAAAGGTTCGGTAGAGCGTCTGGATTATCCGTTGGGAATAGTAGCTTACGAAGCAGGTGATGAGATTTGGCTGAATATCAGCTATGAAGGATATCTGTTTGAGGAAGCCATGATTCAGCAATTAATCAATGGTATGAACACTGTTTTGGATCAGATCCTTGAAGATTCGGAAATTTCAACTGAGCAACTATCTTACCTGACTCAGGAAGAATATAAAACGGTTTCTAAGTTGTGGTCTTCCGGAGTTCACTATCCGAGTGATACCACCATTCATCAATTATTTGAAACCCAGGTTAAAAGAACACCAGATCATACGGCAATAGTACATCAGGATGTTAGATTATCTTATCGTGAACTCAATGAACGTGCCAACCGTTTGGCGAATTATTTAATTGAAACATATGATATTCAGCCTGATGATCTTATTCCTTTATGCCTTGAGCGTTCCGAAGAAATGCTTGTGGCTATTCTTGCTGTGCTAAAATCCGGCGGAGCTTATGTTCCGATGGATCCATCATATCCTGCCGATAGAATCAAACATATTCTTATCGATACAGGTGCAAAAATTGTGATTACACAAGGCGGTTCTGAGCTTAATGTCCTTGAAGCTTGCGGAGAAGCCACTTCCATGCTTATTTTGAACGATCCAGAGTTGGAAACTGTTCTTGAAAATAGTAGTATTGAAAACCCTGTTACTTCCGTAGCTTCCAACCATTTGGCATATGTAATCTATACCAGTGGAACGACAGGAATGCCAAAAGGAGTACTCCAGGAACACCGTAATGTAGCCCGTTTATTCAGTGCGACAGATCACTGGTATCAGTTCAATGACAAAGACGTATGGAGTTTATTCCATTCCTATGTCTTTGACTTTAGTGTATGGGAAATCTGGGGAGCTTTATTCTATGGAGGAAAATTATTAGTTCCATCCTCTGAACAGACCAAAGACACGAATTTATTCTTCAGCCTATGTTTAGAAGAAGGTTTAACGGTACTCAACCAAACCCCAACTGCCTTCTATCAGTTTATTGATACTGCCATTCAGAGAGACGAACAGTTAAGCAGCCTTCGTTATGTGATCTTTGGTGGAGAAGCCTTAAGTCTGGCCTCTTTAAAACCTTGGTATGAGCGTTATCATTCTTCCCCAACACTGATTAACATGTATGGAATTACTGAGACAAGCGTCCATGTAACCTACAAGAAATTAAGTGCTGAAGACTTGGATAAAGCTTCATTGATCGGAGAAAATATTCCAGACCAGGGAATGTATATCCTTGATAAACATCTTCGTGCAGTACCAGTTGGCGCTGTAGGAGAATTGTATGTAGGAGGAGCAGGAATTGCGAGAGGCTATCTGAACCGTGAAGAGCTTACTGCAGAACGTTTCATCAGCAATCCTTTCCAGACCTTGGAAGAAAAAGAACAGAGAACTAATGGAATCCTCTATAAAACAGGAGATCTGGTACGCTATCTTGCTGATGGTGAGCTGGAATACATCGGAAGAAATGACTTCCAGGTGAAAATCCGTGGTTACAGAATTGAGCTAGGAGAGATTGAAAACAGACTTCAGGAATACCCGGAAGTAAAACAAGCTGTGGTTCTGGCCAAAGAAAACAAAGCCGGACTGAAATACTTGGTTGGATACTATGTCTCAGAAAAAGCCCATGAAGTAAGTGATCTTACCGCATTTTTATCAGAGGTGCTGCCAGAGTACATGGTTCCTGCAGCGTTTGTTCACTTAACCTCATTACCGCTGACGATCAATGGAAAATTAGACAGAAGAGCCTTACCGGAGCCTGAGTTTACAGGAGGTAGAGAATATACAGCTCCTGAAAGCGAATTACAGGAGAAATTATGTCAGATCTATGGAGAAGTCCTTGGATTAGATGCTTCAGGCATTGGTATTCATGACGATTTCTTCAGTCTTGGAGGAAACAGTATCATGGCCATCAAATTAATCAGCTCCATCAAACGAACTTTGGATATGCAGGTTGGAGTAGCTGTGATATTTGGGCATAAAACAGTAGCCTCACTTTCAGAAGCATTAAATGATCAAAATAATATTGATGAACAGGTTACAATAATACCGGTAAAAGTGAATTCTCCTGAAGAGCAAAAGTTATCATTTGCCCAGGAAAGACTTTGGTTTATTGAAACTTATGAAGGAGGAAGCAGTGCCTATAACATTCCTATGACTGTCCGTCTGAATGAAAAAACAGATCTTTCAGTAATAGGAAAGGCACTCGAAACCATTGTAATACGACATGAAGTATTACGAACCATTATCCGTTCAACAGACGAAGGAAAAGGATATCAGCTGATTCTTGACCAGATTCCGGCTATTCATTTACACGAAGTAAATACAAAAGAGGAGCTGGACAGAGAAATCAACAGAGTTTCCAATAAAATCTTCCGTCTGGATGAAGAACTTCCTATAGAAATTAGCATTTTTAGGTTAGGAGACCACCATCATTTGTCAGTTGTGATTCATCACATTGCATTTGATGGTTGGTCAACGGATATTTTCTTAAAAGAAATACAAACAATTTACAACGCCCTTATCAAGGGTGAAGAACCTCAACTTCCTGAAGTTAAGGTACAATATAAAGACTTTGCATTATGGCAGAGAGATTACCTTTCCGGAGAAAGACTTGATCGTCAGGTAGAGTACTGGAAAACAAAACTGGATGATTTCCAGACATTGAATTTACCTGTAGATTTTAAACGACCCAACCAGGTTTCTTATGATGGAGAAACCATCCATTTTGTACTGTCTCCGAAACTAGCCCAAGGTCTGAGAAAAACATCTAAAGATCTTGGAGTGAGTTTATACAGTGTGATGCTTGGAGGGTATTATCTGATGCTGTCTGCTTATTCCGGTCAGGATGATATTGTAGTAGGAAGCCCTATTGCCAACAGGCACCATGCAGGTCTTGAGGATATGATAGGTTTCTTTGTGAACACATTAGCCTTAAGAGAAACCATTGATGCAGATCAAAACCTTAAAGATTTTATTCTTCAGATCTCTCAGTCTGTAATTGAGGCACAGTCTCATCAGGATTTACCGTTCGAAAAGCTGGTTGAAGAATTGGGGGTAGAACAGGATATGTCCCGTCATCCGGTATTCCAGGTGATGTTTGGCCTTCAGAGTTTTGGAAGAAATATTGATGATGCAGATTTGCTGTTCCATCCTTATGAAGGAGATACAGATTATCAGGTGGCTAAGTTTGATTTGTCTACTATGATTGATGATGGTGAAGAAACCATCCTGGGAATGTTCAATTATGCCAAGGCAATTTTTGCAAGAGAAACGGTTAAGAATATGATAGATTCTTATCTGTATCTGCTTGAACAGGCCTTTGGTAATGATGTGAATCTGGAAACAACCAAGCTATCTGATCTTCGTTTAATTACAGAAAACACGGGTAAAAAAATGATGGAAGAATGGAATGCAACAGACGTATTTTATCCTTCCGATACAACCATTCACAAATTATTCGAAAAACAGGTTGCAAAAACTCCGAATCAGATTGCAGTAGTATATCAGGACGTAAGACTGTCTTATCGTGAGCTTAATGAACGTGCTAACCGCTTGGCGAACCATCTTATTGAAACGTATGGTCTTCAGCCGGATGATATTGTCCCGCTATGCCTGAACCGTTCTGAACAAATGCTTATTGCCATCTTAGCGGTATTAAAATCCGGTGCAGCTTATGTGCCGATGGATCCTTCATATCCAGCAGACAGAATAGAGCATATTCTTCAGGATACGGCAGCAAAAATCATTTTGGCAGAAGAAAATACAGCTGAAAAAGTAAAAAATACATCAGTTGAGGTTATTTCACTGGATACAATCACTTTTCAGGCTATTCTTGAAACGGCATCTTCAGAAAATCCTGTAACGGAAGTGAAACCTGAGAACCTGGCGTATGTAATTTACACCAGCGGTACTACAGGGCTTCCAAAAGGAGTAATGATTGAACATAAAAGTGTAGCCAATTTAATAGAGCAGGAAGCCAAAGAATTTGGTCTGAAATCAGACACTGTTCATAAAAACTGCCTATGGTACGCTAATTATGTATTTGATGCGCATGTTTGGGAATTATATCCGTCCATTACTCATGGACACAGCATTTACATCCTGGAAAAGGAAAAACAGACTGATCTTATTGATTTACAGGAGTATATATATGAAAATAATATCAGTATTGCGACCATACCACCGGTACTTCTCACAAAAGACCATATTCTTCCTTTAGAAATAATGGTGGTGGCAGGAGATGTTACCAATCCTCAGGTCATGAAGCTATATAAAGAGCAGGGAATAGATCTTATCAATGCTTATGGACCTACAGAAAGTACAGTATGTGCCACATTACATCATTACAACGAAGATGGCAATCCGGTGAATATTGGAGGAGCTATTGGAAATATGACGGTGTATGTTCTGGATGATTATCAACGTCCTGTACCTGTAGGTGCAGCCGGAGAGCTTTATATCGGCGGAGCAGGTATTGCCAGAGGCTATCTGAACCGTCCTGAGCTTACCGAAGAACGTTTTATTTCCAATCCTTTCCAAACTTCTGAACAACACGTAAAAGGAGAGAACGGAAGGTTATATAAAACCGGAGATTTAGTACGCTGGTTACCAAATGGAGAACTGGAGTATATCGGAAGAAACGACTTCCAGGTGAAAATCCGTGGCTATCGTATCGAATTAGGAGAGATTGAAAATACATTGTTAGGCTATCCAGGCATTCGTCAGGTTGCTGTCATAGCAAAAGAAAATAAATCAGGAATTAAATATCTGACCGGATACTATGTTTCTGATGCAATGATTGATTCAGCATTACTTTCGGAATACCTGTCCGAAACCCTTCCTGAATATATGCTTCCCGGAGCTTTTGTTCATTTAACAGCTCTACCATTAACCATTAATGGAAAACTGGATAAAAGAGCTTTACCGGAACCTGATTTCACAGGAAACAAAGAATACTCTGCACCTGAAACTGCACTTCAGAAGAATCTTGTAGAAATTTATGGAGAAGTACTGGGAATCAATGCCGAAAGTATCAGCATTCATGATGATTTCTTCAGATTAGGAGGGGATAGTATCATCAGTATTCAGCTGGTAGGAAAAATAAAACAACGTCTGGAGGTAAGACTGAGCGTGAAAGAAATATTCTCCTCAAGAACAGTGGCAGCATTGGCTATCCTGATGGAAGAGAAAAAGTCAGGAACAGAAGTTGAGATCCTTACAGAACAGGGAATCCTTACAGGCGAAGTTCCGCTTCTCCCTGTTCAGGAATGGTTCTTTAGGGAAAAAGAAAAAGGGTACCTAGCGGATTCGAACCATTGGAATCAGGCGTTCTTGATTAATGTTCCTGAACTTGATACCCATATTTTAGAGAAAAGTATTGAACTCCTGATTGAAAAACATGATGCCTTCAGATTGTATTATCCTCTTGAAAACGGAAATTACAGTCAGTATTACAGTGATCAGAATATAGCAGCCAAAATCAATTATCTTGATGCTTCCGAAGTGAACGGAGAAGAGCTTTCCGGCATATTCACCACATGGCAGCAGCAATTTGATATTGAAAAAGGACCGCTTTACACGATCGGTTATATCACAGGATATCAGGATGAAACGGCAAGGATATTCTTTGCTTTCCATCACCTGATTATTGATACCGTGAGCTGGAGAATCATTCTGGATGACCTTAGAAGCATCTATCAGTCTCTTGAAAAAGGAGAAAATTATGAGATTAAAAAAGGCAGCAGCTACCGTCAATGGGTACAAGCTATTAAGAAGTATAAGTCTGAAAATCCTGAATCCAGAGATAAAGAACTGTCGTATTGGAATGGAATAGCCTCTCAGGTATACGAAAGCAATCAGACCCTTGAAGAAATTTCCGATACTGAATACCATCATGATATCCTTCTTCTGGATCAGAATACTACTGAAAAACTGATTAGAGGAAGCCATCACGTGTACCACACTGAAATCAATGATCTGCTGTTGGCTGCATTGGCATCTGCACTTAAAGATTTCACCGGAGCATCCCGACATGCTATTGTATTGGAAGGACATGGCCGTGAAGAGGTATTCACTAATCTGGATATTACGGAAACGGTAGGCTGGTTTACTTCAATGTATCCACTATTACTGACAACCGGAGCAAATGCGAGTGATACAGTAATATTGACCAAAGAAGCCTTAAGAGAAATTCCAGATCACGGTATTGGCTATGGAGGCCTTGTTGGCTATACTAACCACGAACTTCCGAAGATTGGATTCAATTATCTTGGACAGCTAGATCAGGAAGACCATTCTGGTGAAAAAACATGGTCTATTGCAGCAGAAGATACCGGTCTTTCAATAGGAAAAAGGAACAAAGACAGCCATATTATCAGTATTAATGGTGGAGTATTAAAAGGACAGCTTCGTTTCAGTCTTTCAGGATATCTCACTCAACAGCAGGTAGAACAGCTTGCTCAATCTTTTAAAGAGCAGATTATCCATGTGGTGGAAGAACTTTTTCAACATACCCGCAGCTTCCTTACCCGTTCGGATATTGACTATATCATAGAGGATCAACAACTCATATCAGTTCAGGAATCGGCAGAGGTTGAGAAAATATATATGGCAAACAGTCTTCAGGAAGGATTTGTATATCATGCCTTGAACCAGGGGGATACAGATGATGCCTATCGTGTACAATTGGTATGGGATTATCTTTCGGATATGAATGTGGAGGCCCTTAAAGAAGCATGGTCTTATACCCAACAACAGTTTCCGGCTCTGAGACTTAGATTTGACTGGAATGGAGAAATCATCCAGATCATTGATAAAAAAGGAAGTTTAGACTGGCGTTATCAGGATTTGAGTGCCATGAATGAAGAGGATCAGGAGAAATGGATTAGAGAAGCTACCCAAAAAGACCGCTTTGAAGTATATGATTTATCAAAAGTAGGATTATTCAGGGTATATCTGTTCAAACGTTCCGAGAAGCATTACACCTGTCTTTTCAGCAACCATCACGCAGTGCTGGATGGCTGGAGTATGCCTATTATACTGACCAGTATTCACGATATCTACCTGAAACTTACCAAAAAACAGGATCTGAATATTATCACAGATCATGCTTATATCAAAACTCAGGAATACCTTCAGCAGCACAAAGATAGCAGCCGAAGCTTCTGGAATGCTTATATGAACCTTCTCGAAGACCGCGAAGATCTTAGCAGTCTGCTTAAAGAGTCCCAAAAACATATTGATGTAGGAACGTATCGTCAGATTAAAGATCATCAGGCTGTAAAAATGACGATCATCGAAGAGGAATATCAGCAGCTTAAAAAGTTCACTGCGGAAAACGGGGTTACCATTAATGCTGTATTACAGTACTTGTGGCACAGCCAGTTAAGCGTATATGGTGGTGTTGAAACTACTGTAGTCGGAACTACTGTATCCGGAAGAAGCCTTCCTGTAGATGATATAGAATCTTCAGCGGGTCTGTTTATCAATACACTTCCGTTAATTGTACAGCATACTGAAGGTAAAGTGGTGGATATTATTTCTGATATTCAACAGAGAATCAGTGAATTGAATACTCATAGTGATGTAAACCTTGCGGAACTTCATCAGGATGCAAGACGTATTTTCAGCAGCTTATTTGTTTACGAAAATTATCCTGTGCCACAAGGCGGAGATGATAACAATGAACTAGGATTTGTTTTCAAAGATTCAGTTGAAAAACTGGATTATCCACTAGGAATTATGGCATTTGAACAGGGTGAAAGCGTAACCCTGAAGATCAATTACGAAGGTGTTCTTTTTGAACAGCATACCATGGAGAAGCTGATTGATGGTATGAAAACGGTTCTAACCCAAATTCTTGAAAACTGGACAATTACTTCCGATGAATTCCGGCATATTTCTGATAATCAGTTTGCTCTAATGGAAGGATGGAATGCCGTTGAATCAGAGTATCCTTCTGATAAAACCATTCATCAGCTGTTTGAAGGACAGGTACTGAAAACTCCGGAAAATACAGCATTGGTTTACCAGGATGTGGTGTTAACATACAGAGAACTGAATGAAAGAGCAAACCGCTTAGCCCATTATTTGATAAGCACTTATGATCTTCAGCCGGATGAATTAATCCCATTGTGTTTAGACCGTTCCGAAAATATGCTGATAGCCATTTTAGCGGTCTTAAAATCCGGAGCAGCCTATGTTCCAATGGATCCTTCTTATCCTGTGGAAAGAATAGAACACATTCTTCAGGACACTGGGGCAAGACTGATTTTAGGCCAGGAAAGTACAGTAGAAAAGCTGAAAAATGTAAGTACAGATGTGGTCTCTTTAGATGAAATTACCTTTAAAGCAATGCTTGAAACCTTTGATGCTAAAAACCCTGTTACTAATACTCAACCAGGAAATTTAGCATACGTTATTTTCACCAGTGGAACTACCGGATTGCCTAAAGGCGTAATGGTTGAACATAGAAATGTGGCCAACCTGATTCACCAGGAAGCCAAAGAATTCGGATTGCTGGAAACTGCTCAAAAGAACTGTTTATGGTATGCCAATTATGTATTTGATGCCCATGTTTGGGAATTGTATCCGTCCATTACCCATGGTCATGCGATCTACATTTTAGAAAAAGAACTTCAAACCGATTTAGCGGCTTTAAAAGACTATATCGAAACGAATACCATCAGTATTGCCACCATTCCGCCTGTACTTTTAACTAAGGAATATATTTTACCGTTAGAGATCCTTGTTGTAGCAGGAGATGTTACCAATCCACAGGTGATGGCGATGTACAAAGAACATGGAGTAGACCTCATCAACGCTTACGGGCCAACAGAAACGACTGTTTGTGCCACTCTGCATCATTATAACGAGGATGAAAACCCGGTGAATATCGGAGGCCCAATCGGAAATATGACCGTTTACGTGCTGGATAATCATCATCGTATTGTTCCTGTAGGAGCGATAGGAGAGCTGTACATTGGCGGAGCAGGAATTGCAAGAGGCTATCTGAACAGAACAGATCTTACGGAAGAACGTTTCATTGCAAACCCTTTCCAGACTGAAGATCAGAAAACGAAAGGAGAGAATGCACGTTTATATAAAACCGGAGATTTAGTACGTTGGCTATCCAATGGCGAGCTTGAATACATCGGAAGAAATGACTTCCAGGTGAAGATCCGAGGCTACAGAATTGAGCTTGGTGAAATTGAAAATCAATTACTGGGTTATCCTGAAATCAGTCAGGTGGCTGTTTTAGCCAAGGAAAATAAGGCTGGGTTGAAATACCTTGCCGGGTATTATGTATCTGATACAGCCATAGATTCATCCTTACTGTCAGAATACCTTTCAGAATCACTTCCTGAATACATGGTTCCGGGAATCTACATACATTTAACTTCTTTACCGTTGACAATCAATGGTAAACTGGATAAAAAAGCGCTACCAGAACCAGAATTTACGGGAAGCGCTCATTATGTTGCTCCTGAAAATGAGTTACAGGAAAAACTATGCAAAGTGTATGGTAATGTATTAGGAATTAACCCTGGAACGATCAGTACTCATGATGATTTCTTCAGATTGGGTGGGAATAGTATCATGGCCGTTAAGCTTATCAGCAAAATCAGACAGGATCTGGATCTGCAGGTTAACGTAGGAATGGTATTTAACCATAAAACGGTGATTTCTCTTTCCAATGCTTTAGCTCAGAATAATAATGATATACAAATAGAGCTTGTTCCAATCAAAGTTAATTCTCCTGAAGAGCAACGTTTATCCTTTGCTCAGGAAAGACTTTGGTTTATAGAATCCTATGAAGGAGGAAGCAGTGCCTATAATATTCCTATCGTTACAAGATTGGATGACAGCATTCAGCTCAATCTGTTTGAGGAATCTTTGAGAACGGTGATAATGCGACACGATATACTTCGTTCCATGATTCATACCACTGAAAATGGAGTAGGATATCAGAAAGTTACAGACCTTGTTCCTGAAATTAAAGTTTCAGAAGTGAAGAATGAGGAAGAATTAGAAAGTTCTGTCAATAAATGTGTGAACAAAGTCTTCAGATTAGATGAAGAGCTTCCTGTAGAAATCAATATGTTCAGGCTGAAAGGGCGGGTTTATCTGTCTATTGTGGTTCATCACATTGCTTTCGACGGTTGGTCTACCGATGTTTTCCTAAAAGAAGTAGCCTCTGTTTATTACGCTCTTGTTGAAGGAAAAGAAGCGGAACTTTCACCAGTAAAAGTTCAGTACAAAGACTTTGCATTATGGCAGCGTAATTATCTTTCAGGAGAACGTCTTGGAACTCAGATTGGCTATTGGAAAAATAAGCTGGATGATTTCCAGAATCTGGACTTGCCTTCAGATTTCAAGAGACCGGCTCAAATATCTTATGAAGGAGAAAATCTATATTTCAACCTGAATAAAGAACAGGGAGAAAGCCTTAGAGCTTTTGCTCAAAAACTGGGCGTAAGTCTTTACAGCCTTATGTTAGGAGGTTATTATCTGATGTTATCTGCTTATTCCGGTCAGGATGATATTGTAGTAGGAAGCCCAATTGCCAACCGTCATCATGCAGGCCTTGAAGATATGATCGGTTTCTTTGTCAATACTTTGGCATTGAGAGAAAAGATAGATCCTGCACAGAATATCAGTGATTTCATTCTTCAGGTATCAAAATCAGTCAATGAAGCCCAGTCTCATCAGGATCTTCCATTTGAAAAACTGGTAGATGAGCTTGGTGTAGAGCAGGATACTTCAAGACACCCTGTTTTCCAGGTAATGTTTGGTCTTCAAAGTGTTGATAAAGAAGTGAAAGCAACAGAAGGAGAAATATTATTCCATTCTTTTGCAGGAGAAGTAGATTATAAGGCTGCCAAATTCGATCTGACTACGATGATTGATGATGACGGAGAAAACATGCGCATCATGTTTAATTATGCGAAAGCTTTATTTAGAGAAGAGACCATTACCCGAATGGCAGGCTCTTATCAGCTTCTTTTAGATCAGATGGTAGAAAACAATCCGGATGATATGCTCATCAGCAGCCTTTCATTGATATCAGGAGAAGGAACACTTCAGATAGAACATTGGAATGCCACCCAGGAAGATTATCCGTCAGAAATGACCATTCACAAGATGTTTGAATATCAGGCTGAAAAAAATCCTGATACCATAGCGTTGGTGTATAATGATGTTAAACTTTCATATCGTGAACTGAATGAACGGGCAAACCGTTTATCAAACCATCTGATTCATCAGTATCAGCTTCAACCGGATGATCTGGTATCGTTATGCCTTGAAAGATCAGAAAATATGCTAATTGCCATCCTTGCTGTATTAAAAGCAGGAGCTGCTTATGTACCAATGGACCCATCATATCCAGCGGACAGAATAGGGCATATTTTAGAAGATACCCAGGCAAAACTGGTCATTGCACAGGAAAGTACAGTAGAGAAATTACACAATATAAAAGTCATTTCACTCGATGAAGTTATCCTTAAAGCAACGCTTGAGACAGAATTGACTAACAATCCTGTTACAGAGGTTCATTCAGGAAACCTGGCTTACGTAATCTACACCAGTGGAACGACAGGACTTCCTAAAGGAGTAATGATTGAACATAAAGGAGTAATAAACCTCATCAGATCAATGATTAAGGCACACCGACTTGAAGAATATCAGGAAGTAGGATGTTATTCCAATTATGTATTTGATGCCTTTGTGTATGAAGCCTTCCCTGTATTGTGTAATGGAAATACCCTATGGTTATACAGCAATGAGCTCAGAACCTCAGTGAATGAGCTTAATGATTATATTAAAACCAACGCCATTGAAGTTTCTTTTATTCCACCAGTTCTGTTAAGAGAAATTGTGGAGAATGGAACAAGTTTAAAACTCATCTTCGCAGGAGGAGAAAGCTTCCCGGCATTGGATAAAAATATTGAAAATATTACCCTTGTTAATGAATATGGGCCAACAGAAGGAACCGTATGTGTTACCCTTCATGAGTACAAAGAAGATAAAAACCCACTGAATATCGGCGGAGCGATTGCGAATACAACCTTGTATGTTCTGGATGCTCAATATCGTCCTGTTCCTGTAGGAGCTGTAGGAGAATTGTTTATCGGTGGAGCAGGCATTGCCAGAGGATATCTGAACAGACCAGAACTTACTGAAGAACGCTTCATGGCAAATCCATTCCAGAACGCAGGAGAGAAAGAACGAAATGAAAACAGCCGTTTATACAGAACAGGAGATTTAGTTCGCTGGCTGCCAAACGGAGAGCTTGAATACAGAGGAAGAAACGACTTCCAGGTGAAGATCCGAGGTCATAGAATTGAATTGGGAGAAATTGAAAATACCCTGCTTCAGTTTGAAGGCATCCGCCAGACAGCAGTTTTAGCTAAGGAAAACAAATCTGGCTTAAAATACCTGGCTGCTTACTATGTCTCTGATACAGCAATTGATGGCAGTCTTCTTTCTGAATTTGTATCAGAATCTCTTCCGGAATATATGATACCGGGTGTCTTTGTTCATTTGGCTGAGCTTCCGCTTACGCTTAATGGAAAATTAGACAGAAGAGCATTACCGGAGCCTGAATTTACAGCTGGTAAAGATTATGTAGCTGCCGAAACAGAACTTCAGTCCGCACTTTGCCAGATCTATGGTGAAGTACTTGGTCTTGATCCGGAAACCATCAGTATTCATGATGATTTCTTCAGATTGGGTGGGGACAGTATTATCAGTATTCAGCTGGTAGGAAAGATCCGTCAGCAGTTAGAAGTAAGATTAAGTGTAAAAGAAGTCTTTACAGCCCGAACGGTAGCTTCGTTATCTCAACTTATAGAAGATAAAAAACACGGCAGTGAAGCCACTATCCTTACCGAACAGGGAATTCTTACCGGAGAAGTACCGCTACTTCCGGTACAGGAATGGTTCTTCGAACAAAAAGAATCCGGATATCTTGTAGAATTCAATCACTGGAACCAGGCCTTCTTAATCAATGTTCCGGAGCTTGACAAAGTTCTTTTTGAACAGGCTGTAGAGCAATTGTTAACGAAGCATGATGCCTTCAGGTTAGGATATACAGGCCATACACAAGAGTATAAAACAAACCAAACAGCTTCTGAAATTAAGTACCTTGATGCTTCCGGCTTGAATGCTGAAGAATTAGCTGATATATTCACAGATTGGCAGTCGCATTTTGATATTGAAAACGGACCATTGTATCAGATTGGATATGTCAATGGTTATCAGGACGGAAGTGCAAGAGTATTTTTTGCGTTCCATCACATTATTATTGATGCGGTGAGCTGGAGAATCCTTACCGAAGACCTGAAAAATATTTATCAGACCCTTGAAAAAGGAGAGAATTATCAGATTCAGAAAGGAAACAGCTACCGCCAATGGGTAGAAGCCATCAGAACCTATAAAAAAGATAACCTGGAATCCAGAGATCAGGAAACCACTTATTGGAGTCATATTGCTGATACAGTTGAGGAAAGCAATTCAACATTATCTGAACTGATTACTGAAGATTATCACCATGGTCATCTTCAGTTGGATAAAGAATCCACAGGAACCCTGATTCGTGGAGTACATCACATATATCATACTCAGATCAATGATTTACTGTTGTCTGCTTTAGCTTCTGCTCTTACTGAAGTTACCGGAGATGAGCGTCATGCTATTCTACTGGAAGGACACGGCCGTGAAGAAGTATTCAGCCAATTAGACATTACCGGAACAATGGGCTGGTTCACCACCATGTATCCGGTACAGCTGGAAACAGGAAAATCCACAAAAGAAACTGTTGTTCTCACTAAAGAATCTTTAAGAAATATTCCTAATAATGGAATTGGTTATGGTAGTTTGATAGGATATATTAACCGTGAATTACCGAAAATCAGTTTCAATTACTTAGGTCAGCTTGATCAGGATGATACATCCGGTGATAAAACATGGTTCATTGCAGCTGAAAACAGTGGTGCAGGAGTGGGGGCTTCCAACCGTGACAGTCATTTTGTAAGCATCAACGGGGCTGTAGTGGACGGACAGCTTAGATTCGGAATTTCAGGATACCTTTCTGATGAAAAGATTACCCTTTTAGCCGAAAGCTTCAAACAGAACCTTGAAACTATTATTAAGAACCTTTCAGAAGAAAGCAGAAGTTATCTTACAGTATCAGACGTAGATTATGTAGTAGAAAATGCTCAACTTTCAGCCATTCAGGAGAAAGGAGAAATAGAAGGTGTATATCTTGCGAACAGCTTACAGGAAGGTTTCGTATACCATGCCCTGAATCAGGGAGAAAAAGATGATGCCTACAGAGTACAGTTAATGTGGGATTATCAGGCTAAAATCAATACAGATAAGCTTAAAAATTCCTGGGAATTAATTCAGGCACAATATCCATCTCTTAGAATTCGATTTGATTGGAATGGAGAAATTGTACAGGTAATTGATAAAGAAGGTCAGTTAGACTGGAGATATGAAGATATCAGTGCGATGTCTGAAAAAGCCCAGGAAGATTTGATCCGGAAAATTAAGGATAATGACCGTCTGGAAGTATATGATCTTTCTAAAGGAAATCTTTTCAGAGTGTATCTTTTCAAACGAAACGAGGGACATTACAGCTGCCTGTTCAGCAATCACCATGCTATTCTGGATGGATGGAGTATGCCTGTTATCATGAATAGTGTTCATGATGCCTATCTGCACCAGCTTCACGGTCAGGAACCAACTTTATTAGCAGATTCTGCATATGCAGCAAGTCAGAAATATTTACAGGCTAATAAACAGGCAGGACGCAGCTTCTGGAATCAGTATATGACCCTTCTTGAAGATCAGGAAGACCTGAAAAGCCTTGTAAAAGAGGATCAAAGACATATAGATTTAGGAACTTACCGCCATATTAAAGACCATCAGAAAGTAACAATGCTGGTGAGCGGAGACCGATACAATAGTCTGAAAGACCTTACAAAAGCTCATGGATTAACAGTAAATGCAGTAATGCAGTACTTATGGCACAGCCAGTTAAAGCTGTATAGCGGATTGCAGACCACAGTAGTAGGAACAACCGTTTCCGGAAGAAACCTACCTGTTGATGGGATAGAATCTTCAGCCGGGTTGTATATCAACACTCTGCCATTAATTGTGAATCATGAAGAAGGACGTGTGATAGATCGCATTATGGAAATCCAGAACAGGATCAGTGAGCTAAATTCTCATAGCGATATTAACCTTGCAGAGCTTCATCATGATGGGCGTCGTATTTTCAGCAGCTTATTTGTGTATGAAAACTATCCGGTACCAAAAGGAGGCGGAAATAATGAGTTAGGTTTTGCTTTCAGAGATTCTGTTGAAAAACTGGATTATCCACTCAGCATAATGGCTTCAGAACAGGGAGATCGTGTGACGCTGAAGATCAACTATGAAGGCTTCATTTTTGAAAAGGAAATGATGGAGCAGCTGGTAAAAGGAATGGAATTGATGTTGGATCAGATCATCAATAATCCTGATATAAGCTCAAATAATATTTCTTATGTTTCGGATAATCATGTTGATTTGTTAAATTCTTGGAATAATACTGAAGACTTAACAACCTCATATCATACAACCCTTCATCAGCGGTTTGAAGAGCAGGCAGCAAAAACGCCGGATCATACTGCATTGGTTTACAGAGATATCCGATTATCTTATAAAGAGTTGAATGACAGATCAAACCGCCTGGCAAACTATCTGCTTCAAACCTATGATCTTCAGCCGGATGATCTTGTTCCGTTATGTTTGGAACGTTCAGAAAATATGATGATTGCTATTTTAGCAGTATTAAAATCAGGAGCAGCCTATGTTCCAATGGATCCTTCATATCCAACAGAAAGAATAGAGCATATTCTTACAGATACAAATGCCAAAATCATCATAAGTGAAGAAAGTACAAAAGATAAAGTACAGGGAGTGAATAAAGCTGAGGTTATTTCACTGGATGATATTGATTTACAGCTTGCTGTTGCAGGAATATCTTCAAAAAATCCTGTTACTTCAGTAACCCCAAAAAGTCTGGCCTATGTAATCTATACCAGTGGAACCACAGGACTTCCAAAAGGTGTTATGATTGAGCATAGAAATGCAGTCAATGTAGTAAATCAGGTAAGAGAAGCCTATGGTTTCAGTGAAGGTAAAAAGATCACTGCTTATACTTCATATGTTTTTGATGTTTCAGTGTCTGAATTCTTCAATACATTATTGTTCGGAAACGAACTTCATATCCTGGATGAAGAAACGAAGAAAGATGCAGACTCCATAAGCAGATACCTGTTAACCCATGGAATTAATTATGCATATTTACCACCTGTAATGCTGTCTGTACTGCCGCGTGTAGAATATCCAAGCCTTAAAGGATTGTTGTACGCAGGAGAACCTTGTGATTATGAAACCGGTAAATACTGGTCAGAATATACTCAGCTTTATAACCTGTATGGGCCAACTGAAGCAACAATCTATACAACGTATAAAAAAATAGAACATGGTGATGTACAGCTTATAGGCCGCCCTGTAGGAAATTCTACAGCTTATATTTTGGATGATTATGGCCGTTTACTTCCTATAGGAGCTGTAGGAGAGCTTTATCTTGGTGGAGCAGGCATTGCCAGAGGTTATTTGAACAGAGAAGACCTTACAGAAGAAAGATTTGTGGATAATCCTTATCAGACTGAAGAACAAAAGAAAACCGGTGAAAACGCACGTTTATACAAAACCGGAGATTTGGTGCGCTATCTAGCTGATGGAAACATAGAATACATTGGCCGTAACGACTTCCAGGTGAAGATCCGTGGATACAGAATTGAGCTTGGAGAAATAGAAAACAGACTTTCCCAATATCCGCAAATAAGGCAAACTGTAGTATTGGCTAAGGATAAAGCGAATGGAATGAAATACCTTGTCGGCTACTATGTTTCAGATACAGCATTAGAAGTAGAAAAGCTTACTGCATTTTTATCAGAAACATTGCCGGAATATATGATTCCTTCTGCCTTTATTCACTTAAAATCATTACCATTAACTATTAATGGTAAGCTAGATAGAAAACTATTACCTGAACCTGAATTTACAGGTGGAAATGAATATACCGCTCCAATGAATGACCTTCAGGAAAAGCTTTGTATGATTTATGGAGAAGTATTGGGAATCAACCCGGAATATATCAGTATTCATGATGATTTTTTCAGATTAGGCGGAAACAGTATCATGGCTATTAAGCTTATTGGTAAGATCAAACAGGAACTTGGGTTACAGGCTAATGTTTCAATGGTATTCAACCATAAAACGGTTGCTTTATTGGAAGGTGCATTAACAACTGGAGAGATTGCTACTGAGGGAATTGAAATAATTCCTGTTGAGGTTAGCTCACCGGAAGAACAAAGATTATCCTTTGCTCAGGAAAGACTATGGTTTATAGAGTCTTATGAAGGCGGAAGCAGTGCTTATAATATTCCAATGACCGTTACTTTGAGCGCAAAAACGGATATCAAGGCCCTAGTTAAGGCTTTGGAGACAGTAATTCAACGGCATGAAGTACTCCGTACACTTATTCTGACCACAGAAAATGGAGTAGGTTACCAGGTTGTTAAAGATTGGCTGCCGGAAATCAGAATGATAGAAGCAGAAAACCGAGACGAGCTAGAAGAATTAGTAAACCAAGCGGCGCATAAAGTATTCCGTTTGGAAGAAGAAATCCCTATTGATATCAGTATTTTCAGATTAGAAGATACCAGTTATCTTTCAGTAGTGATTCATCACATTGCTTTTGATGGATGGTCTACCGATATATTCCTGAAAGAAGTAGCCGAAGCCTATCAGGCAACCGCAGCAGGACAAGACCCTGAACTTCTTAAATTAACAATCCAATACAAGGATTTTGCATTATGGCAGAGAAATTATCTTTCAGGAGAACGTCTTGACCGTCAGATTCAATATTGGAAAACAAAACTGGATGATCATCAGAGCTTAGATCTACCGGTAGATTTCCACAGACCGGCTGAAATTTCTTATGAAGGAGATACCCTCGAATTCAATATTCCAAAAGAAATAGCCCTCGGATTAAAAGAAGTATCTAAAAACCTTGGGGTAAGCTTATACAATTTGATGCTGAGCGGGTATTATCTTACTCTTTCTGTTTATTCAGGCCAGGATGATATCATAGTGGGAAGCCCAATCGCCAACCGTCATTATGCAGGCCTTGAAAACCTCATCGGGTTCTTTGTCAATACTTTGGCGTTAAGGGAAAAGATTGATCCTGAGCAAGATATTAGAGATTTTATTCTGCAGGTGTCAAAATCTGTAACAGAAGCGCAATCTCATCAGGATCTTCCATTTGAAAAGCTGGTAGAAGAACTGGGAGTTGAGCAGGATACTTCAAGACATCCGGTATTCCAGATGATGTTTGGACTTCAGACCAGCAATGGAGGTGAGGCTACAAATCAAAGTGAAGAAGCTATTTTCCAGCCTTTTGATGGTGATGTAGACTATCAGGCTGCGAAATTTGATCTTACAACCATGATTAATGAAAGTCCTGACGGAATTCAGATGACTTTCAACTATGCAACATCTTTATTTAAAAAAGAAACCATAGACCGTATTGCTGGCACGTATCAATATCTGCTGAGCCAGATGGTAGAATTTGGAGGATCCAATGTTAAAAATCTGAAAATAGGAGAAATGTCCCTGCTGTCAGAAACAGAAAATAAGCAGATCACTGAAGGATTGAATGATAACAGAAAGTCATACCAGGATAAAAATACCATTCATCAACAGTTTGAAGCTCAGGTTATCAAAACACCTGATGCTCCAGCTTTGGT
Organism: Chryseobacterium contaminans; assembly: GCF_001684955.1. Lineage (GTDB taxonomy): Bacteria > Bacteroidota > Bacteroidia > Flavobacteriales > Weeksellaceae > Chryseobacterium > Chryseobacterium contaminans. The sequence goes on from NZ_MAYF01000345.1 coordinate 66,320, forward strand.
ATATCAGAATGTAAAACTATCTTATAAAGAACTGAATGACAGAGCTAACCAGCTGGCCAATTACCTTATCAGAGAATACAAGCTTCAGCCAGATGATTTGGTTCCGCTATGCCTTGAACGTTCTGAAGAAATGTTGATAGCGATTCTTGCCGTATTAAAAGCCGGAGCAGCTTATGTTCCGATGGATCCTTCATATCCTGCAGAAAGAATCAGTCATATTCTAAAAGATACAGCAGCTGAGGTTATTCTTACTCATGAAGAAATAAAACATAAATTAAGTGAGATTTCTTTGGATGTAAATCTGATTTCATTGAACAGCAGAGAATTAGTTGATAAGCTGGCGGCAGCAGATCATCATAATCCTGTGACTCAGGTATCCTCAGATAATTTAGCGTATGTGATCTATACCAGTGGAACCACAGGACTTCCTAAAGGAGTAATGATTGAACATACAGGAGTAATCAATCTGATAGATGCCATGACGGAAGTTCATCAGCTTGAAAAATATCAGAATGTAGGCGTGTACTCCAACTACGTGTTTGACGCCTTTGTATACGAGATATTCCCGTCTTTATGCAACGGAAATACCCTTTGGTTGTACAGCAATGATTTGAGAACCTCAGTAAATGATCTTAATGAGTATATCAAAGCGAATGCAGTAGAAGTTTCCTTTATTCCGCCAGTCCTGTTGAAGGAAATCGTGGATCATGGAACAAGCTTACAACTGATTCATGCAGGAGGAGAAAGCTTCCCGGCTTTAGATAAAAATATTGAGAACATTACCCTTATCAATGAATATGGACCAACGGAAGGAACAGTATGTGCCACCCTTCATAACTACAAGGAAGATAAAAATCCATTGAACATTGGAAAAGCGATTGCGAATACAAGTTTATATGTTCTTGATAACCAATATCGTCCTGTCCCAACGGGAGCAGTCGGTGAGCTATACATTGGTGGAGCTGGTATCGCCAGAGGATATCTGAACAGACCTGAGCTTACTGAGGAACGCTTTATGGCAAATCCATTCCAGACATCAGATCAGAAGGCTAGAGGAGAAAACAGCCGTTTATACAAAACAGGAGATGTAGTGCGAAGATTAGGCAATGGAGACCTTGAATATATGGGAAGAAATGACTTCCAGGTGAAAATCCGTGGTCATAGAATTGAGTTAGGTGAAATTGAAAACACATTGCTGAGTTATGAAGGTATTCGCCAGGCTGCCGTATTGGTAAAAGAAAATAAAGGGGGAATAAAATACCTGGTTGGATATTATGTGTCTGACCCTGTGATTGATCCGCAGCTGCTTTCAGAATTCCTGATGGAAACTCTTCCGGGTTATATGATCCCGAATATTTTTGTTCATCTTGAGCAACTTCCGCTAACCATCAACGGTAAACTGGATAGAAGACAGCTTCCTGAACCTGAATTTACGGGCGTTTCAGAATATGCCGCCCCTGTAAATGAATTGCAGAGACAATTAGCAGAAATTTATGGTGAAGTTTTGGGTATTGATCCTCAAAGTATAAGTATTCATGATGATTTCTTCAGATTAGGAGGAAACAGTATCATGGTGATCAAGTTGATAAGCAGAATCAAAGCATTATTGGATGTTCAGATCAAAATCCTGGATATTTTTAAAGAAAGAACGATTAGTAAACTATCGGTAATTCTTGGTAAGAATAACAAAGAATATAAAACGATTTCAACGTTGGGCGAAATTAATAATAAACCCAATATTTTCCTTATTCACCCAGGAAATGGAGGAAGTGAAGTCTATCAGTCTCTGGCAGAGCAGCTTAAATCAGAGTATGACTGTTATGGAGTAGATTCTTATAACCTCTACCATGAAGAGAAAATTGATAATCTCAGCAGACTGGCCAATTATTATTTGGAACATATTGAGGTCATACAGGAGCAGACAAACCAGGATGAATACATTTTGCTGGGATGGTCTCTGGGTGGAAATATTGCATTGGAAATCGCTGCTGAGCTGGAAAAAAGAGGGCATCAAAAAATTAAGGTTTATTTGTTGGATACGATTCTGTATGCATTAGATCAGACATTAATAGATTTCCTTTCATTCCCTACAGATGAAGAATTAAGTAATAGGTTAGCCGTTCCGATTGGTGACAGTCATTTTATAGCCACCAAAAATTTTATGTCAGCAGAGTTTACCATTGCTAAAGAGCCTATTTCCAATACTTTGAACTCAACCCAGGTTGTATTGCTGAAAGCAATGCAGAGTGGAGATACATTCAATGAATCATTTAATAATCACATTAAAAATTCAATGTACAATAATATAGACTCGATCGTGGAAAACAGAGATCTACTTTCGGTTTATCCTGTTGAAGCTTCACATCAGATGATACTAGAGAAAGAAGAACAGATCCTGGATATCATTAATCAAACAGTTGGAAAATAAAAAGCCATGGGAGATTAAAGTCTCCCATGCTTTCACGTAAAAAAGAAAAGAAAAACCTATGAACAACGAAAGATCATCCAAACCACAGATATTTTTATTACACTATGCCGGCGGAGACAGAAACTCTTTTCGCCCTTTAATAGAAGAGTTACAATCACAGTTTCAGATAGAAACTCCGGAACTTCCGGGAAGAGGAGACCGAATGTCAGAACCTCCTTTGAAAGATAAACAGGAGGCCATAGCAGACGTATTGAAACAGATAAAACGGACCCGGAAGAAAGATGTTCCTTATTTGATCTACGGCCACAGCATGGGAGCCATATTAGGCTTTGAAATCTGCCATGCAATGGAAAAAGAGAACGATGCCCCTGTATATTTTGTTGCCACAGGATATCCGGGCCCGGGAATAAAAGATACTCCGCCTATTGCAGACCTTCCTAAAACAGAATTCTTCGCAGAAGTAAGAAAACTAGGTGGGATTTCCGATGAGGTGATGCAGTATGAAGAATTATTAGACTTCTTCGAGCCTTTACTGAGAGGAGATTTCGGGCTTCTGGAGAATAAAAACAACCAGACACCCAATATAAAAATACAGACATCCATTTATGCCGTCATGGGGAAAAGTGAAAAATATGCCCTGAATATAAGAAACTGGGCGAACTATACAGAAGCAACATGTGAATGCCAAATTGTTAATGGAAACCATTTCTTCATCAATCAGAATTTCAATTATCTGTCACAGGTTATCAGAAATCTGATGAATGCAGCTATGGCCAAATGATAAAAAAGATCCTATTCATTCACAAAACAAAACCTTATTTATGCCTGGAAAAAAAGAACACGCATTAATCTTTATCTATATTACCGTTCTGATTGATATCATCGGAATAGGAATCATTATACCTGTACTGCCAACGCTGATTACAAAACTCTCCAATACAGATAATATAAGTGTTACGGCTCAATACATCGGATGGTTCATCTCCGTATATGCTTTAATGCAGTTTCTGTTTGCCCCTGTTTTGGGAGGTTTAAGCGATCGGTATGGTCGAAGGCCGGTCCTATTATGTTCATTATTGGGGCTTGGAGTAGATTATCTCATTCTGGCATTGGCTCCTGACATTGCCTGGCTGTTTGTAGGAAGAGTTATCAATGGAATTATGGGATCCAGTATGACAACAGCAGCAGCTTATATCTCAGATATCAGTACTCCTGAAAAAAGAGGACAATATTTCGGAATGATGAGCGCTGTGGCCGGAATAGGGATGATTATTGGCCCGATCATAGGAGGTGTCCTTGGGCAATATGGAGAAAGAATTCCGTTTTATGCCGCTGCCGGATTAAGCTTACTGAATCTCATTTATGGATTTTTTGCCCTTCCGGAATCATTATCCAAAGATAAACGCCGCCCGTTTTCCTGGAAAACAGCTAATCCAATTGGAGTCATGAGGAGCTTAAATAAGGAGATATTAGCCCCTGCATTTATTGTAGCCTTTATTCTTATCGCATTGGCCGGACATTCCGTACAAAGTTCCTGGAGTGTTTATGTAATGGATAAGTTTAAATGGAAAGAAGATATGATAGGGTATTCAATGGGGCTTCTGGGACTGTTGACGGTCGTTTTTCAGGGCGGATTAATTGGCCTCTTTATCAATAAACTGGGACAGAAGAAATCAGCAATCATTTTTCTGGCTTTCTTTTGTGTAAGTATGCTATTATTCGGGGTAGCTAGCAAAGGATGGATGATGTTTATGGTAATAGCAATGTATGCCCTTGGAGGAATGGCTTCTCCCATATTGCAGGCTATGATTTCTGCTAAAATTCCTGATAATAAGCAGGGGCTGCTTCAGGGCGGGCTCACCAGTATTCTCAGTTTATCCTCTATTGTAGGACCATTGCTGATGACCTGGATATTTGCTTATTTTACCTCTCCCCAATCACCCATTTTTTACAGTGGAGCTCCATTTGTTCTGGGAGCTGTTTTAGCCGCTATTGGCAGCCTTTGTATATATGTCGCTATGAAAAAAAACAATTAAAACAGAAATTTATATTGTCTGGTTAAATTTATAAACCTAACAGGTCTCAAAGACCTGTTAGGTTTTAATGCTTGCAAATAAACCATGTGTAATTCTGAAAAAAACTTACACTTCATCAAATCAACGAAGTTGATTCTATTCTTTGCTCCCTAAAAATAAATAGCAACCAAAGTAAAGCTTTGTGTTTATAATAATTATAAAGTAATATTATTTAGCAATAATAGACAAATGAAATAATCTCAGAATCAATACTTTTGTGATCCTACATCTTTAACCTTGGAAGAATACAAAAAACGGATTGTAAAAACGATACAATACATTGATACAAATCTTGACGCTGATCTCTCACTGGAAAAAATAGCAGAGATCAGTGCCTATTCGCCGTTTCATTTTCACAGAATATTCAAGCTTGTCACAGGAGAAACCCTCCAGAATTATATTATCAGAAGAAAAATAGAAAAAAGTGCTTTTCTTCTGGCGGTACATAAAAATATGGAGATGAAGGAGATCTACCTGGATCTTGGTTTTTCAAATCCTTCCGTTTTCAGTAAAACCTTTAAAAAATACTATGGATTAGCACCGTCAGAATTTCGTAAAGCAGCTCCCGAGGCATTCCACAAGATTTTACAAGTACAAAGCAAGAACGGACAAATTGATACGGTTTTCAGCCAATACATTTGCACTATTGAAAACCTATTAAATTGGACAACAATGAATTTAAAAATCGAAATAAAAGAAATGCCGGAGATGAACCTGGCAGCAGTAATGAGTCTTGGTATTGCCGGAGTAGAACCTTCTTATAATGTATTGATAGACTGGGCGAAAAAGAAACATCTCTTTCCCAAAGAAGATATAAAAATGATCTCTGTATATCATGACAGCTTTAAAGTAACACCTCCCGATAAGGTAAGAATTCATGCCTGTATGCTGCTGGATGAAAAGCTGGAAGAACCAGCAGGAGAAGTGTTTTCAGAAACCATAGAAGCCGGAAAATATATTGTGGGAAGCGGTGAAGTTACGCTCAACGATTTTGAGCAATGCTGGGTCTCATTGTTTTTATGGATGAATGAACACAACTATTCTACAAGAAGAACCTTCCCGTTTGAGATTTATCATTCTAATTTTAAAGAACACCCGGAAGGAAAAATGATCGTGGATTTCTGCCTCCCGATCCAGTAATTAAATTCAGGAAGGAAGCATGAAGCTGGGAGATGGAAGTCATGAAGGTCATCAAGAATAAGATCTTTTATTTAAAACCAATTGATTAAGGAGTGAATATCAGTAACTATAACTAAAAGTAACTTCCAGCATCCTTTTTCCCAGCTTCCAGCTTTTTACCATTCAGTTACAAAAGTATGCCCTTCAGTAATAATTTTTTTACCGAAGGGCATTTATCGTATTATTTTTGATCCAGAAATTAATAATCATGAAAACACAAGGACATAAAATATTTCTTCTGATAGCACTGATTGCTTTTACCCTGGGATATTCTCAGGTAAAGATCTCAGGTAGAGTAACCTTTAAAAACAAAGGGGTAAGCGAAGTAAACGTCACATTGAAAAATACTTATGATGGCGCTACTACTGATGTTCAGGGTAACTTTTCATTTGAAACATCAGAAAAAGGAAGTCATCAGATCACCTTTGCCCATCCCAAATATGAAGAGGTTGAAAAAACAGTAAATATTGAAAATCAAAATATTATCATTAATGCAGATCTTAAAGAACAGATCAGTGAAATTGATGCGGTAGTGGTTTCTGCCGGTTCCATTGAAGCCAGCGATCGGAAAAGAGCAACTGCTTTATTGAGTCCCATTGATATTTATACTACAGCCGGGTCTGATGGACAGATATCTTCAGCTTTAAACTATTTGCCAGGTGTTCAGAAAGTAGGCGAGTCCGGAGGACTTTTTATAAGGGGAGGAACAGGGGCTGAATCTAAAATCTTTATGGATGGAAGTCTCATCAATAACTATTTTTCTAATTCTGTACCCGGAATTGCAGGAAGAGATCAATTTAATACTTCTCTTTTTAAAGGCAATATATTTTCAAGTGGTGGATATTCTGCATTGTATGGACAAGCACTTTCAGGAGTATTGATGCTGGAAAGTGTAGATCTGCCGGATCAAAGCTCTTATAATTTTGGTGTTTCTCCCATCTTTTTAGATGCCGGATTTCAAAAATTAGGAGCTCAGAAAAATTATTCCTTTGGGGCTTCAGCCGGATATTCTCTTTTAAGTCTGATGACGAGGGTTTTTAATTTTAATACCAATTTTATAGATGCTCCCCAGGGATTCAACAGTGATTTTAACTTTAGATTCAAAACAAAGTCGGGAGGCTTTTTTAAATATTACGGAATGTATAACTCTAACAAAATGGGTGTGGAAACAGAAAGCCTGGAGCCTGAATATGAGTTCGGATTGGTAAGATTAAAAGGAAAAACAACCTATCACAATCTGTCTTTCAGACAAAAATTTGGAAAATATCTCCTCAATGTAAGTGGTTCTTATTCCTATAACCAGTCAGATCTAAACTTTTCTAAAGAAACCAGTGGAGTGGAAAATGGTAATAGCAGATTACTGAATGATGGAAATTATATTAATTTTAAAACAGTTCTTGAAAGAAAAATTAATAAGATCAGCGCTTTAAGAGGTGGCTTTGAACTGAATAATGCCGATGAAAACCTGAACTTTGAAAATATTCAGAAGAATTATAAAGATTTGATTTCCTCAGCCTTCATAGAAACAGACCTTGGATTCAGCAATGCATTGTCTGCAAAGATCGGATTGAGAGCCGAAAACTCATCTTATCTGGGCAAAAGTAATATAGCACCGCGTTTTGCACTGGCTTACCGTCTCGCAGATCAATGGACTGCCAACGTAGCGTATGGGATCTTTTATCAGAACCCGGAAAGTAAATACATCAATGGACCTGCAAATTTGGATTTTCAAAAATCGCAACACTACATTTTTCAGCTTCAAAGAAGTTCTGAAGGAAGGAGCCTTCGTTTTGAGGCTTTTTATAAAAAATACGACCAGCTTATCAAAACATTTAATATTCTTCCCGGAAAAGAACAGAACCAGCAGGTGCAGACAGCATTGAATAATAACGGTTACGGCTATGCAAAAGGAGTGGAGTTGTTCTGGAGAGACAATAAAAAAACATTTAAAAATATAGATTACTGGTTAACCTATTCCTTTCTGGATTCAAAAAGAGACTTTATCAATTATCCGGCAAGCTTGAAACCCGGTTTTGCAGCAGAACATACCCTTTCTGCAGTGGTCAAAAGATTCATTCCGGAATGGAAATTAGGCGTAAATCTATCTTATACGTATGCTAAAGGCCGTCCTTATTATGATATTGCTACGGAAATCAAAAACGGAGAAGCATTCAATTATACAAGAAATGAAGGGAAGTTGAAGGATTATAACGCTTTGAATATCAGCTTTAATTATCTTCCTGCTATTGGAAAAAAAGAGGCAAAAGCATTTCCTGTATTTGTATTAAGCATTTCCAATGTTCTGGGATCTAAAAATGTATACGGATATAACTTTTCAGCCAACGGGTCAAGAAGTTCTGCTGTAGTTCCGCCAGTCAATACCTTTGTTTTTATAGGAGCTTTCATAAGCTTTGGAATAGATAAAACAGAGGATGCTATTAATAATAACTTATAAAAACATAACTTCGGATAAATAACAAACTAACTTTTAAAATTTGATATCATGAAAAAATACATTTTAAGTTTTGCTTTAGTTTTAATGAGCTTAATAGCTTTTGCACAGACAGATTACGAAAAAATAATGACTGAAAAGGTAGCGAAAATTGAAACCTGCAAAACCCCGGAAGATTTTCAGACCTTGTCTAACGATTTTCAGAGAATAGGAAGTAAGGAAAGCTCACAGTGGCTTCCTCCATATTATGCAGCATTCTCTCAGATCCAAAAAGGAAGAATAATGATGAGAAATGGAAATATGCAGGATTTGGATGGGGTAGCAGCCCAGGCTGAAAAATATCTGGGAACAGCTCAGAATCTTGCCGGAGCAGACAATGCAGAAATTCATTTGCTGAGAAAAATGGCCTATTCTCTTAGAATGATGGTGAATCCGCAACAACGTTTTATGACTGATGGAGCAAGAGCTTCTGAAGAACTTGGCAGAGCAGAAAAATTAGATCCTGCCAATCCGAGAATTGCCCTTATCAAAGCAGAAGACACTTATTTTACTCCCGAACAGTACGGAGGAAGCAAAAGTAAAGGAATAGAAATGTTTAAAGATGCACTCGCAAAATTTAATGCTTACAAACCTAAAACTGCTTTAGATCCGAATTGGGGAAGAGCAGAAGCAGAATACTTCTTAAGCTTACCTGCAGAAAAGAAATAACCACAAAACCTTTCACACTGTGAAGGGTTTTTTTATGTTGCCTAATCGCATTTTGGATATAAAAAGAAAGAGTACCTGTGTTTGGTACTCTTTCAAAGTTTTTATCTTCAAGGCTGAGTTTATTCACACAGACTCCAGTCTTTTGTACAGTAACCGGCTTTGCTTCTGCACATATTCCATGCACAGCCGTCGTCATTTCCTGGTTCTCTTGGAATTGTATCTCCACCTGAAATATTCTTTTGTTCGTTTCTGGAAAGGTGTTTTAACCCTTTTAATTTAATTTGTTTTTTCATGTTTAGTTTGATGTATTTAACTGTAATAAATTAAATATTAACACGCAAATACAGAACATCTTCCAAACTGATTTCTGCACATATTCCATCCGCATCCGTCATCCTCAAACGGGTCTTTTGGAAGTGAACCACCTCCAATTCTCTTTTGCTCGTCTCTTGTCAATTTTTTTAACGCTTTGAACTTAATTTGTTTTTTCATTTTAATTTGTTTTTTGATAATTCCTACTCTTTAAGCTTTTCGGATAACGCTGTTTGTTATTTCTCTAAATTAGGATAAATATTGTAATTAGCAAAATTGTTTTCATTAAAATGTTTGTTTTTTAATGAATAGTTTTTAGAATATGTTGTTTTGGTGATGAATTGTTAATTTTGTATTAGCCCTGCTAAAGGAAATTCAATTCAATCTTATATCCCTATACCATTCAGTAATAAAAACCAACCCCTCAGTAAGAAATAATTTTTGATACCTTTAATAAAAGCTATTTTTGAATCAAGAAAACTTATCATGAAACGGAAGGATATTATAACCATGTTTTGGCTCTCATTCATTGTCTCTATGTTTTTCTTTTTTGCCTTTACAGAAGAGAGGAACCTGGAAAACTTTGGATTAACCATACTTATTTCATTGCTGTATACCGTTGTATTAGGTGGTGGAAACGGGCTGTTGAACAGCTTTCTCAACAAAAAGTTTCCCTGGTCTGAAGAAACATCCAAAAGAGCTGTAATAAGTATTATCTCTGTTATTATTGTTAACATTATCTTGGTTTATTTCTGCAATTACATCAATTTTGTATTGATTCAGAAAGCGGCTACTACAGAAGAATATTTTTCCGGAAAATATAATCTTGCTAATTGGTTTACCATCAATATTGCTTTACTTATTTCTGCTTTTCTTCATGCTAAAAGCTTTATGCTGGAACTGAAGAAAACTTCAAGAAAAGAAGTCGTAGAGCAGAAGCTCATCGCCAAGTCAGCCAATGCACAGTTTGAAAGTTTAAAAAACCAGCTGGATCCCCATTTTCTTTTTAATTCTTTAAATGTTCTAAGCTCATTGATTGATGAGAATCCCAACCAGGCACAGAAGTTTACCGCTTCAATGTCAAAGATTTACCGTTATGTACTTGAACAAAAAGATAAAGAGCTGGTAACGGTGGAAGATGAAATAGAATTTGCCAAAACCTATTGTGACCTATTAAAAACAAGGTTTGAAGACAGTGTTGATTTTATTTTTGACGTTAAAAAGGAAGATTATAGGAAGTTTGTCGTGCCATTGTCTTTACAGCTTCTGTTGGAAAACTGTATCAAACATAATTTTGCCACATCATCAAAACCATTGGTGATCAGAATATTTTCAGAAGACGATATCCTGTGTATTGAAAATAATTTACAGGTAAGAGAGCAGATCAAAGAAAGCTCAGGAATTGGATTGGCTAATATTGTGCAGCGCTATTCTCTGCTTACAAAAAGAAATGTTTTCATTGAAAAATCTGAAGATTATTTTAAAGTAAAACTTCCGATGTTAGTGAGTAAACCTAATATTGTCAGTGAAAAGCCGGATGATGAGCTTAAAGCCTATAAGAAAGCTCAGAAGAGAATGAAGGAGATCAAGGATTTTTATATTAATCTCATTTCTTACTGTATTGTAATTCCCTTTCTTGTCTTTATTAACCTTTTTACCAAAAACTCATTCCATTGGTTTTGGTTTCCCGTATTCGGATGGGGAATTGGAGTTGCTTCTCATGCCTTCCAGGTTTTCGGAATTGGAGAATCCTGGCAGGAAAAGAAGATTCGTGAAATTATGAACAATCAAAAAAATAATAACAATGGAAAGATTTGATGAAAATGATATTCAGTATCAGAAAGCCAAAAGATATGTTGAAAAATTAAGAGGTTTTTATGCCCATTTATTTGTCTATATTGCTGTGAATGTAATGATTGTTTTTTACAATTATAGCCATTTAAAGCCTGGTGAAAGCTATTTCCAGTTCAAAAACTTCTTTACACTCACATTCTGGGGCATTGGGCTATTGGCTCATGCAGCAACCGTTTTCCTGTCAAAAAACGGCTACCTGCAGAATTGGGAAGAAAAAAAGATCCGGGAATTGATGGAAAAAGAGAAAAAAGATTTGTAGTAATAAGTCCGTTTAAAGACTGCTTTTATCCAAAAAGGCTATTAAACTCCTTTATCTTCTTTGATTTTCGACTAAAACCTTTTAAATATCAATTAAAATGACAGCTTTACAAATTCTGTACATAATATCCATGATTGTGTGGTTTCTCAGTGAGTTTCTTTATAAAAACATGCTGAAATCCGGTAAAGATGATAAGAAAGGAAAGGATAAATCTACCCTTAATATTCTATGGCTGGCTATTCCTTTTTCCATTGCAGCAGCAGTTACCATTTCCAATCTATCAACTTTACCCATTACCCATAAAAGCTGGATCATGTATTTGGGTGAGACGTTTATTATTATGGGCATCATTTTCAGGTTTATCATTATCAGATCCCTGGGAAAATACTTTACAGTGGATGTTACCATTAAAGAAGATCACAAAATTAAAAAAGAAGGCTTCTATAAGTATTTGAGACATCCGTCTTATGCTTTTTCCCTGCTTACCTCATTGGGACTTGGATTGTACCTCAATAACTGGCTGTCACTTATTTTTGCCTTTGTACCTCCGTTTTTAGCCTTTGCCTACAGAATTAAAATTGAAGAACAGGCTCTTGTAGAACAATTTGGAGAAGAATACATTCAATACAGAAAAACAACAAAAAAACTCATCCCGTTTATCTATTAAATTTCCTCACACATATAAACCGCTTTAAATAGCTATCAATTACCGGAAAATCTTTGATTTTCTTACGCCTTAAACCCTCATTCTTTTTTATTCCTTTGCGCCCTTGTATTTTTCCAGCAATCAGGATTCAAAGTAATGATGGTTTCAAAATCAATAAAAATTCATTTCATCTGTATTTTTTACCACTCGGGAAGCATAATCTACCGTTCGGTTATATAAAATTGATTTAAGGCGCTTTTCCGCCATACCTTTGATTCAAGAAAAAGACAAATTAACCTTTAAAAATAAAAAATATGGAAACTTTTAATAAAGAAACAACTGCTTACCAAAGAGCATCTAAAAGAGTAAAAGAATTAAAAGAATTCTACGGAAACCTTACTTCTTACTGCATTGTAATTCCTTTCTTAGCCTTTCTGAACCTTATGACTGCCCCTGGCCATTTATGGTTCTTTTGGCCAATGTTTGGATGGGGAATAGGGATCATATTCCATGCTGTAAATGTATTCGGAATAGGAAAAAGCTGGGAAGAGAAGAAGATCAAAGAACTGATGGAAGAAGAAAAAGGAAAGATAAAAACATTATAATAATTTAAAAAATAATATACCATGGATTATAACAGTGCATCCAACAGAGTTCAGCAGTTGAAAAAGTTCTATAAAAACCTGATGTGGTTTGGAATCATATCAGTAATTATTCTCGGGAATGATTGGTTTAATGATGAATTGCATTACCGAATATTGGGTGGACATTTATTTTTAGCTATTTGGGCCTTAATTCTTGGAATAAAAGCTATTTCTCTGTTTATTTTCAATGATGAATGGGAAAAAGAAATGATTGAAAAAGAAGCAGGGAAAAATAAAAAAACAATAGATTTTTAAATCTGATTATTTTGTCTAATTTTATTTTTCAATTTTAAAACTAAAACTACGAGCTCAATGATTAAGACTGTTATTATTGAAGATGAAAAACCTGCTTCAAGGAAATTAGAGAGAATGTTGAGTAACTTTACTGATATTGAGGTGGTTGCTAAAATAGAATCCGTAGAAGAAGGAATAGCCTGGTTTTCTGAAAATGAACATCCGCAGCTGATCTTTTCAGACATCGTTCTGGGTGACGGACTATCATTTGATATCTTCGAAAAAGCTCCTACCAAAGGCTTTATTATTTATACAACAGCCTTCGATCAATATACGCTAAAAGCTTTTAAATTAAATAGTATAGATTACCTATTAAAACCAATTCTTGAAGAAGATCTTTCAGGAGCTATTGAGAAATTCAAGTCTTTTCTGCCTTCCGGTAATGACATGGGATCGCAGGAGATCAAGCAGCTGATAAGAAAAGAAAAATCTATTCTTTCAAGGGTTTTGGTGAAAATAGGGTATAACCTTAAAATTGTTCAGACACAGGAAATAAGCTGCTTTTTCAGTGAGAATAAGATCGTATATCTTCAAACCGATGAACGTTCTTATCCATCAGATTTTACGTTGGATGAACTGGCAGACGTTCTGGACGAAAAAAAGTTTTTCCGTGTAAACAGACAGTTTATCATCAATTCTGATTATATCAAAAACATTCACACTTCACCTTATTACAAAGTAGATCTTGAGTTTCAGCCCCAGGAAGAAATTACGGTAAGCCGGGATCGTGTCAAAGATTTCAAAGATTGGCTTGTAAGCTAAATGATGGTTTTTCGGAACCCGAAGCGGGGACCTCGTATCCCGTATCCTGAAACTTAAACCTCAAAAAACATAATTGTGGACCTTATTTTACTCCTTTTCAGGCTACTTCTTTCCATTTTCTCGCTTTGATTACCGAGCATAAAAATCGCAGGCCGATTGGGTAAATTGATGAAAGGCTTCCGTTATTTCGGTCTTATGCTTATGCGTCAGTGGAAAAGGAACCATGTGAGAATAATCAAAAGGAAAATCCCTTATTTCAACCTCTACATTGATGTTTCTGTAACCTCCCTGTAAAGTATTTAAAGCCTCTATAGGCGGAGCAATGTTATCTTTTTCCAATACATAAGCTTTTATCTGAGACTGAATTTCATGAATCCGTTCTTCTCTTTCCTTTTGGAAATAATTGTATCTGAGCATTCTTTTGAACCAGCTTTCCTGTGGATGCAGCTCATCATCCTGATAATGTTTCAATCTGTGGTCAAATTTAAAGTCAGAACTTAATAATTCTGTAAAAACAGATTGCATTTTAATCGTAGCCTGAGAATCCATAATGTATTTGGAAATCGGAAACATCCGATCAATGGTCATACCACCACAAAAGCAAAAAACTTTAGACTGAGTGAAAAAGCCACGTGGATCAGCCATTTTAATCATCATAGAAAGGAATGAGCCTATTGAATATCCAAAAAGATCCAGACTTGAATCAGGAGCAATACCTTTAATCCTGTTTCCTTTAATTTCCTTCACTACTTCAATGATATCCGAATAGGTTTGCAGACCCGACCAGAAAACCCTTTGCGGATGGGCTTCCAGCCTGGAACTTGTTGCAGCATTTACATAAGAAAAATAGGTGTTTTCCGGATATTTTTCCTTTCTGAACTTTACAATTTCCGTCATTTGATGACGATCACTCCAAATGGCTTCGGCACGATCCATATGAAAGGCTATCGGAAATAACATGACTGCTTTACGGGTTTTCTGAGCAATCTCATAAGCCCATGGAAGATACTTGTCCCACTTCTTTTCATTAAGTCCATGAAAAAAGATAATACAGCCATCAGCTGTTTTTACATCACCTCTTTTTACGATATGATATTCAAACTTTTTATTGCATTCAATATCAAAATCCTTAATGTCTACAGAAGGTTGGTTATAAATCAAATATGAATTTTTATTAACTTTTAGAGACTGATGGTGATGAGGACAATCAAGGTTAATAGAGCCATAAAGCAGATCAGAAACCCTGGATTCAAAAGGGATAGACTCAATGGTTACATTCAAATCTCTGATTTCCATAATTTCTTTTCTGGAATCAAAATGACTTTTCAAAGCTTCATACAATTCATAATATTCCATAGCAAAATCATTGAGGGTTCATATTTAGAACAATTAAGTTATAGAATTATTTCAGTAAGATGTTGATTTTTAAAGGATAAAAGTATTCCAGGCATAAGATCCATAAAAATAAACCCGAAACAATTTTGTTTCGGGCAGATATGATGAATAGATTGTTGATGTTTATATTTTCTTCTTCTGATCAGCTTTGGTTCCGTATTTCTGAACTGTTACTGAAGTAAGTGCTACAAGAATAATGCAGATGAAAAGGTCTGATTTTTCCGGGTGGCAGATCGCCTGGTAAATATTATACCCTAAAAGTATAGAAACAATAAAGATTAAAACACTGTTGGCAGAGGTGTACTGATTGGATGTAGAAATTTTCATAATGATATTTTTTATTGTTATTTACCCAGTAAGTATGACATTTCGAAATACGTTACAGAAAAATTTTTAAAAATATTTAAATACATTTCATACCTCGTACCCGGTACCTCAAACCTCAAGCCTCAAACCTCGCACCCCGAATCCCGTATCTCTTATCCCATCTACCTGTAATCAATCCTGTTAGACTCAGTATCCTCAAGCTGTTTAAGAATAGATTCCGGGATCTCATCACTGTCAATAGGAAAACTGATAGAATCTGAAATAAAGTTTTTTCGATCGGCTTTCCTGAAAATCTCAAATAAGGCGATAGGTTCCTGGTTGAAACTGATACAGGTGCTGATAAAATGAAGTTCAGCAAGCTTATAATCCGGATTTTTAAGCTTTTCCTTACTGTCTTTTATTCTGGATATAAAATGTCTTTGCCGGATAAAAGTATTACTGTTCATAATGATAAATACATAATCCGAATAGGCTGTTACCTTTCCAAAATACTTGTGGTGATCTCCGCCGCTTCTTTCTATGAAATACTCACCAGTAGTTTCAGATTTGTAAATTTCCATGGCAGAACGCCAGATCCTTTCTTCCCTGGCCTGTGTCGGGTTTTCCGGAAGGTTTCTGTTATAGGAATACCAACAACCCACAAGACGGTCTAAAAGAGTCGTATTTTGGCTCACATTATTCATATCAATTTTAAGATCATTAAAGTTGAAAGATTCCGTATTGGAATTGATAAAATCAATATAATTGGAATAGCCTAACACTTTAACAATCAGACTTAATTTGGCAAGATTAGGGCGGCTTAAGATGGCTTTTTCATTCTGATGAAATTTTTTAAGCTTGTTGATAATCAGGTGTTCATAAAGGTAATTGGTTCCCAGAAGATCAGGAGCTTTCTTTATTCCCTTTTCTAAATGCTCAGCGGTGATAAGCTCATTCAGTTCAGCACAGATGTATGACCATTCAGTTTTGGTAACATCTTCCCAATGATTTTTCTTTAAAAAGTGAGAACCCAGAAAGTTCATCAGTTTTTCTAAATGCAGGATATCTTCTTTTTTCATATTCTGATTTTATAAGACTAATTTAAGATTTTTATCAAACTAAATAAGATTTTCGGAAGACTTTTATATTGTAAAATCCATTGATATTTGAGTAGAAAAACAAAAGATAAAACAATGGAAACAAAAATGATCTTAAAAGACGAAACCCTTTGGGACAGAATCCAAGGATTTTCATTAGATGCTTCCGATGCGGAGTTCCCTTTTTCAAAAAAACTGGCAAAAGAAGAGAACTGGAGCCTGGAATTCACCAGAAAAGCCATAGAAGAATATAAAAAATTTGTCTACCTCTGCTGTATCCTTCCTAAAGGAGCTTCTCCAAGTGAAGTGGTAGATAAAGTGTGGCATATGCACTTAATTTACACCCAGAATTACTGGGAAGAATTCTGTCCGAATATTTTAAAAAGAGCCTTGCATCATCATCCTTCAAAAGGAGGCGGAAATGAAAAGCTTAAACATCAGAATTGGTTTACAGACACATTGAAAAGCTATAAAGATGTTTTCCAGTCTGAAGCTCCTCAGGAGATCTGGATGAACGGAAACACTGCCGGGAAGACAAAAGGAAAATGGAGCATATGGAAACTGATTCCATTTCTGTTTTTAATCTTAATGCTAAGTTCCTGCCTGGGAGAAGTGATCGTTACTATCGGATCCATATTCCTTTCATTTGCAGGAATTATGGTTTTTGGAGCCATCATCGCTTTCATTAAGCAGATTAAAGAAATTCAAGATAAAAATGATGGCAATTCCGGCTCCAGTTGTGGGGGGAGCAGCTGCAGTAGTGGAAGTAGTTGTGGCGGTGGCTGCGGAGGAGGTTGTGGTGGCTGCGGAGGTTGTGGCGGATAAAAATGAATAAACTAAATAAAAATGAATCATGAAAAAGCTAATCATTCATTCTATACCAATTGTAATAAGCTTTATATGGCTTGTTGTTGAATGTAATACAATCAGCCCTATTACATTGAAAGGACCGGATTTCCTGAAATTCTATTTGATTCTGATACTTGGATTTTACCTCTTCATTTTTATTGTAAAATTGCTAGGGGAAAAGATTTCACAGACAACGTTTTATTTTCTAATGGGTATTGGGGCTTTGGGAATCATCAAATGGATTCGGGGAATTACGTTAGGAAAGCCAGTTGGTTTCTTAACCATGATATTAATTGCGGAATTAATTATTGCATTTTTGTTGATGAGCTGGGTAGCTAATGATAAACCTAAGCAATTGAAAAAAGCAAACCCGAAACATAATGATTCGGGCTTTATATAAGATATTGTGATTAATTGATTTCCTTATCTTTTACTAACCGTATTTTCTGACCATAAAAGAGGTAAGAACCACCAGAATAAGACTTAGGCCAATATTAGATTCAGCCGGATGTATAACTGCCTGATAAAGATTGTAGCCAAAAACAGCAGATACCAAAGCAACTAATATATTGTTGGCATAGGCATACTGATTTCTTGTAGAAGTTTTCATAATGATATTTTTATTGTTATTTACCCAGTAAGTATGACAACTCTGAATACGTTACAAATTTTTCTAAGATTATTTCTTTCTGAAAAACAAACCCGAAACAAAAGTTGCTTCGGGCTTTATAATATCATTAAATATAATTCTTAATATTGTCTGACTTCTAGTTTAATGAACAACCATTTCTAAATTCTGCCATCGGCCTCACGTATCTCGAAACATGCATCCCAATACCTCGGATCTCTTACGAAATCACACCGCTTCCAATCAGCTCTTCATCAATATACCATGATGCAAACTGCCCTTCAGCAATTGCGGATTGTGGTTCTTCAAACTCAACATAAAAAGCATCTTCAAACTGATAAAGAGTGGCTTTCTGTAAAGGCTGTCTGTATCTGAATCTGGCCATTACCTCCATAGATTCTCCATTTTGAAGTCTCATATCCTCACGAACCCAGTGCAGTTCAGTATTGTCTATTTTAAGAGCTTTTTTATAAAGTCCCGGGAAATGACTGCCTTCTCCAACAAAAAGAATATTATTCTCCATATCTCTGGAGACAATGAAGCAGCTTTCTTTATGGCCGCCTATTCCTAATCCTTTACTTTGTCCGATCGTGAAAAATTGGGCACCTTGATGCTTTCCAATTACTTTTCCGTCAGCTTTTTTATAATTGATTTTTCTTGATAAGAAACTTAATTCTTCTTCCTTAGTAG
>NZ_MAYF01000346.1 GCF_001684955.1 Chryseobacterium contaminans
CTTTGAACCCTGTTATTCACTTCCTTGTTGATTTGGTCTAAAGAACCTTTTGCTATCACTATCAACTTACCTGTCATATCATATACTTCAGCTTTCAGATTTCCTTTTGTATTGCTAACGGTGATATTCAGCTTTTGTCCGTTCTTTAATGGATTAGGATACACCGAAAAATCATTTTTATGAGCAGCTACAGTGTCAATTCCTAAAGTTCCTGAAGGATATACGAGAATCTTCTGTCCGTTAAATCCTACTGCATATACTTTTTGTGCACTGGCAGGGAAATCTACATAAGTATTGGCCAGAGTAGTATCTCCGGTTCCTACAATAGAAACACTTACCAGAGTATTGGTTGCATCATAGGTTTCAAATGCAACAGCATTATTCCATTTAGAATTATCGATCAGAAGGAATTGTCCCTGCGCATTGTTAATCACCTGTGCACCCACTCCTGTAATACCGGAAACAGGCAGAAGGTTTTTAAAAGCATTCACACTGTTGGCTGAAATATAATTGATGACCGGAGAAACAGGTTTCGCATATCCTTTCTGCTGAACATAATTTTTTACATCATCTATCATGCTTTGAGTAATGGTAAGCTGTTGAGAAACATAATCGTCCATCATTCCATCTACAGGTTTTAAGAATCCTGTATTGGTAAAGAAATCAGTAAGGTCTTCCTGAACCGCATCACAGGTGTTTTTTACAAAATTCATTACCAGTTGTCCCTGCGAAAGCTGAGATTCATCCGTTTCTGTCACTTTTTTAACCACATATGCCAGCCAATGCGCATAATCTACTCCTGTAACAGGAACAGTAGGAGTTTGGGTGTCCTCATCAGACATATTATTGTCAAAACTTAGGGTAGCAGCATTTTTGGAAGCTCCTGCCAGCTGATAATATAACTCAAGCTGCCAGAATGGGATAAGACTTCTGAAATTTTTATCCGTTGGATTTACAAAATCCTTTCTGAACTGATCCATTACATTCTTTCCGTTGATCTGAGTCTGGATAATGAACTCTCCAAATCGGTTACCTTCCACCTGCGGAAAGGCTGTTTTATCTGCAATTTCACCTTCCAGTCTTGTAAACCTGTTATTTCCACTAGGAGTATGCATATTATAATAAGCCCACAGCGAATAAATATTGTTGGTAATTTCTCCTGTTCCGGACCATCTTACTCCCGGTCTTACCTGGTTGATATGTCCGAATTCGTGAGCCACTCCCCAAACATCAAGGTCTGTAGCAGAAGCTGTATTCTGCATTCCCCATGTAAGATCCAGGTGAACCCCTAAAGTTCCACCGAACCAGCCTCCTTTAGACTCCGTATAGATAAGCTGTCTGTTTTTTACATTTTTATTATACTTAAAGAAGCCCATAAGTTCCCTTTCAGACTTTACAATAACGTCATATCTGTCAACCAGTGGTTGTGGATTATCATAGTGGAAGTTTGTTACTGCTGATTTGTCCATTACCATTCCCGTGTAATATCCCTGCATGTCAATTTTAGGGTATACGTCATTCGTTAAGATTTCAGTCCATTCCGGAGAAGTAGTTCCCTTTTTGTAAATACCGTTTACCATTCCTGCCGTAATATTCAGAGAGATCGGAGCTGCAGTAGTATCATCAGTATAATAGGAGATATAGCCAAGACCTCCGTTGGTAATTTTCAAAACATTAAATCCGTTTTTCAGTTCGTACGAATTTTCTGGAGATACTTGTGTAGAACCACCTTCTGTTGCAAAATCCCTTATTTTCAGATACGCTTTGTTACTGCTGGTAATATCCTTTGCAAAAACAACTACGGTTGTATTAGCCTGGAATAGAATTCCTGTAGGATTTTCATAAGCATTGTAATTGCCTATCTTGTATTGGGTGTTGATGGTTTCATTTTTTTGATATGCTGTAAAATCCTGTACCCTGTACTTTTTAGTATAAGTATTATTAAACAGGCATTGTGCCAATCCTTTGATAAACGGAGAAGTAATGGCATTGATGTCCTGCTGGGTAACGGAAGGCTTCAGCGTACTGAATAACGGATCATTAAAAATAGCAGAATAAGCCGAAAGATTCGGAGTATTAGGATCTGTTTGGAAAAATTGAAGCTCGGCACAGCTCGCAAAATTATTTTTACCATCCAATACTTCAATCTTAATATTTAAAGGAGTAATGGCAGATGGGAAATAAACTGTTTTTGAAGTTCCTGTCTGTCCGAAATCAACAACTGAAATTTCAGTATAATTAGAATTTGAAATCGTATTATAGCTGATTTTGATATTTCCGAAGTTCCCGTTTACATTGCCGTCCTGTCTTGGCGTATATTTCAGGTAATTAATTGACTTTTGTCCATCAAATGCATAAACAAGGGAAACAGGGAAGGAGGTTGCACTCCAGCTTGAATGATAAAGGGTATTGAAATCTCCGTCAAAAGATTTATCAATATCATTCCCCGGCTGAAAATTGGATGCTGAAGATCCTGCCGCCTGTGGAAGAACAGGAATATCACCATAATTGGCAAATTCATCTGTAGGAAGAGAACAGTCTGCAACAACAGGGTCCATTTGTTCCATAGAATAAAATTCCATTTCAGCGCAGCTTGAGAAATTATTTTCTGCACTTAAAACTTCTATTCTGATTACCGCCGGTTTTATAATAGCATTGGGAAGATCTATTGTCTTGGAAGTATTATCTGCAGCCCAGCTAATAACACCGGTAGCGTCTAAAAACACACCAGGATTGGCCTGGGTAGAATATTTGACCTTTATACTGGTCCAGACTCCGTTTAACCCGGATTGCCTTGGCTGGTAAACTAATTTCGAAATGCTCTTTACACGATTGGAGAAATTAAAGTTAAGCTGATCCGGTATAGCCGTATTCAGGCTGTATTTTGAATGATAAAGAGTAGCAAGATTGTTATCGTTAGACATTCCGGCTTCATTACCCGGTTGGGCAGACTGCAGCGAGCTTACAAAAGCAGCAGGCATTTTGTATTGCGCAGAAGCCATTTGTAGTGCAAAAAATAAAGCGGCAGTATATCCTTTTCTGGCAGCATTTTTTCTTAGGTTCATATAGTTCTGTATTGAATTTTGTAATGTTGTAGTTTTCCAGTCTTGCTATAAATCTCAAAAAATCTGTCATTAAAATTTCAGGATACCGTGATACAGTACCTTTATAAAAAATAGTAGATTTTTTACTGCAATGTTACAGGAGAACTCCGATAAATACAAGGATCATATAGAATGATTATTGTAATTTACCTATGTTTTTGAGCTGGAAATACTGGTTGTGGAAATGTGTAATGCAATGAAAGTGAATGGGTTGTTTTGATTTTCTCCGGATAATATCATGAAATGGCTTCCGATCAGGTTAATAGGTACAGAACCTTTATTCAGACAGAAGATAAAAGCGGTTTTATAGTCCTTATTGGCAACAAAAAAGACTTCCGGAATATCCCGAAAGCCTTCATATATTGTATCTGAAAAAAATTAGTCTGCCATAGCCTCTCCAGCTTTTCTATAGATAAAGTTTCCATAGACATGTCTTCTTGCGAAACGGCTTGGAGAATCAGCGTTAACCATTTTAATATAAGTATTTCTTGGAACACCCATGTATTCATAGGTTTTTCCATTCAAATGCTGAACCGTTAAAATCGATTTTTCAAGATAAAAATCCTGAATATTAGATTGAGTAATGGTTTCTGTGTATTCTTCTTTATATTTTTCCTGAGTTTCAGGATTAATGCTTACCAGGAAATGATAGGCTTCAATCACAGACTTGCTTTTTGCTTCTGCTTCCAGTTTTCCAGCCTCGTCATTGATAAATTTATCAGGATGTGTGTCTTTCATCACATTTCTGTAAATGGTCTTTAACTCTTTTAAAGTCACATTTTTATCAACTCCAAGAAGTGTTCTGTGTTCACCTATTCGTTTCATATTTTGAATTCTTATTTTCGGGGTGCAAAATTAAGAAAATTAATTGGAAAAATGGTAACTTATTCATTTTTAATATTTCCAATAGTAATCATCTCATAAATCATAGGATTTTATTTATCAAAAATATTTTCAAAGTGATGCTTCAGAGAGTCTGAGCTTGGGTAGTCTTTGGCTTCTGCGGGTAAACTAATCTTTGTTTGGTGCAATTTAGCGTAATATTCATCATGAGAAATTTTATTACTGATGTAAATCGTATAGTTTTCTGGGTCTATGCTAATTAATCCAAGATCAAATAATGTATGGATATCTGAACGCAATAGAATGCCATTAGGAGTTTTATTAGTGTCGGACCCTTTGAAAGAATAAATATGTGCTGCTTCTAGCATTTCAATAATTTCGCATTGTGTGATCGCACATTTTTTATTGTAAGCATTAATAAGTTTTTCTCGGAATTTTTTTTGCCCTCTTCTAGCATAAATTTGGATCGCAATTTTTTTTCTATCATCTTGTATACTATCAATATTAAAGTAGCTTATTTCAGATTCATTAATTGATGAGTCCAAGTAATCAGCAGTTTGTAAATATTCCGACTCTTTTATTAAACCAAGATTATAAAAACATAAAATTAGAGATCTTTTAATATGCTTTTCTAAATCTGATTCATTTTCTAGTTTGTAATAAAATTCTTTAGGATTTTCAAAAACATTATTATACTTGGTTGTATCTCCACCTCCATCAACATCAATTCTGGGATGTAAACTTTTAGATTTTCTTATTTTAATGTTTAATCCTTTAGGATTAGTTTTGGACTCTGCACAACCCACTACTGCACCTTTTCCTTTTTTATCAAAGCAAATTGCTACATATATTCCATTTGATACCTTTTGGTTAGGGGGTAGAATACACACATGAGTTATATGAGGGAAATTGGTTGCTCCTTTAGATTCTTTTACTGTTAAATGTATGTTGTTAAATATACCGTATTTCTTTTCTAGTTCAGATTTAAAGCTGTTAAGTGCCTCTTTTACATTATTGAGAAGTGGATCATCAGTTTTTATTGTTTCTCCGTGTATAATAGGATGATTTTGTCTGAATTCACAAATTTCATTAAAATAATTAGTCATTAATTTTTTACGAGCAAACTAATGATTTTTAGTGTATATTCAAATAGAATGTATATTTTTAATTTTATTAATGCAAAAATAAAAGTATAGAACTAATATTCGAGATATTGCCTGTGTAATATTAATTGATGTTCAGTATGCTAGTAAGCTTTTATTAAAACTCAGAGTATAAATGTTTATTCAGCTTAAAATAAATAAACTGGTTTTTAAAATCGATAATGGTATTGAATCTTTTTAAGAATGCATTCCCAAAAAAGCCTGCTATTTTTTCTGAAGCATCAATGCCTTCTGTAGAGCTGGAAAGCGTAATGGGAACGTTGTAGAGAAATTTATGGGCGAAAGTAATGGATGGACAAAGAACCACGGGCATTTCATAAACAGAACCATCTGAACCCTGTGCTGTGGCTTTTCCTATTGTTTTCATGGTATTGACTAAAGAATTTTTTCGGACATAAGGCGAAGCAATGGTAAGAGCATCATCCGCACCGCTGTCCAGACCAAAATACCCTGAATATTCTTTACCGTTCACGGTTATTGAGCCTTCCACAGCTGGGTAATTATCGATGAGGTGAAGTTTCATTTTTTCATATCCTGATACCTCAATAGAAGGATCATTTTCATCATAAAAACGGATCACATATTATAATCAATTTCAATAAGCTTTCCTTTCATTAAATCTGTTCCGAAAACACCATCGAAATTAACTTCTCCATAAGGTATAAGGGTAAATAAAACATCTGTTTTCTGGATATCACCAATCTGAACCGTATTATGGCTGCTGTAATCAACCGTATTTACTCCGTTTGAACCTTTATTTTCAGATTTTCCATCAATTTTCAGATTTACTTTTTTTTTGAATTGGTATTGATGACAGAACCATCGGCGCCGGTATCAAATAAAAATTTTACATTGTCAACCGCGTTTACCTTGCCCTGTATATAAACCGAATTATTTTCCAGAGAGAAGGGGATAAGGGTGGGCTGTTTTTGTGCTGATAAAGCGGTACTGATGCTTAAGGCTAAAAAAAGAAATTTAGAATTCATAAAAGATCAATTTTGGAGGTTAATGCAACGAAAATAAATCTATTAATGGTCCTGACAAATAAAGAACGCTTCATTAAGCTTCCCTTAACCATTCTGTAGGCCTATGTTCTTAAAATTAAATACAGATAGTTTTCAATAAAAAAGCAGTACCCGAATGAGTACTGCCATTATCATTTTTAATGTTCAATTCCTAGTAAGTTTCGTCACAGTTTTTCTTCAGTTTTGTAAAGATTTTGTCAAAATCCCTGTAGGCATTTCCTTCCTCATCACGTTTCTGTCTGAAGCTGCTGTTGGCACAGTTGTGAAAACTAAGTCCTATCATGTCTATTAATGCATAATCTTCTCTTTGCGGATCCTCCATTTTAGCATTGAAACGGTTCATAACCCCTTGCGGATCTGCATTGTTTTTACTTTTCAGTTCTGTATAAGCTTTCCATGAAGCAAACATTTTTTCTCTGTCGGGAGAAGATATGGCATCAATAGATTCTCTGCAGGTTTCATAAAATTTACTGTTTTTAAGAGTGGATGGATCAGAAAAAGCAATAATTTCTTCTTTGTTCAGCTCATATTCATTCTCAAAAGTCTGGATGGCATTTTCATACAGTTTTTTCCAAACCGGCTGATTGATGACTTTGAGGCTGTAAAGTTCCTGTTTTTTCTCCTGATATTGTTTTTCCAGGTTTTCCAGGTGCTGATCTTTATTTCTACGGATTTCTTCAAGGCTGGAAAGTTTGAAAATAGGATTCGTATCAAAATGAACCCCATTGAATTTGTATAAAAGTTTGTTAACCCCGTCTATTTCCTCTTTTTCATACTTGGAAGCATCAAAATATCCTTTGTTGTCACAATTGAATGTCTGATAACTGTACGGTGTCAGGTTGGTTTTTACAGGACCCTTTTGGCCCCAAACAATAACAGATAAAGCCAGGGAGAGCCCGACCATCATTTTTTCCATGCGCATAGTTGTAGAAAGAATCCGAATTTTCTAAAATTTCAGCACAAAATTAAGGCTTTAAATCCGAAAACTAAAGGATTTAACCAATTTTATACAGTTATTTTTGTTATTTAATGAGAATTTTAATTTTTTGCTTTAAATAGGGCGTTTCCCGAAAATCTTACGGCTCATCACAATCTCTTTTCAGCTTGACAAAAACCTTTTCAAAAGTTTTAAATACCGTGTTTTCTTCATCAGCTTTGGTTCTGAAACTGTGATTGGCGCAATTATTAAAAGCGTTCATGAGATCAATAATAGCATAATCATCCTTTCTTGGGTCATTCCATTTGGCATTAAAAGCATTCTGTGTTCCGGAATAATCTTCTTCACCTTTTTTGGTTTCAAATAAACTTTTCCATACCGAATACATTTTCTCTTTGTCCTTCGTGGTCATAGCATCTGCATATTCCTTACAGGTATTGTAAAATTTACTGCTTTGAAGAGACTGCGGATCAGCATAGCCCAGAAGTAATGCTTTATTGAGCTGATATTCGTTTTCCAAAAGTATAAGAGCTTCTTCCTGCTGTTTTTTCCATATCGGAAGGTTAATGAGTTTTAATCCCTCAAGTTCTTTCTTTCGCTTCAGATATTCTTTTTCAGCCTGCTGCAAAAGCTGGGTACTGTTGCTGCGAACTTTATCGTATTTCACAGGATTAAAAACGATAAGAGAAGTAAACGGAGACCATGTTAAAGGTGATAGCAGTTGATAAGTGCCGTCTATCTCTTCTTTTTTATACTTTGAAGGATCAAAATAGCCTTTCACATCACATCCGAAGGTTTGATAAGTGTAAAGCTCCAAAGGTGCTTTTTTGGCAGGAACTTTTTGAGCGATAACCATTACGGATAAAGCTATAGAAAGCCCTGTGTATAATTTTTTCATGTTCTGTATCGTTGAAAATTTTTTTTTTTTGAATTCCGGACCAAAATTAAAACTTAAAATTCCAATTCCGGTGATAAATCAGAATTATTTACTCACTGGTTTCCGGGATTTATAGGGCTTGTCATTTGTTTTTCGTCTTGTTTTTTATATTTTGCACCCCTTATATTATGAATTCTGATCTCCGCTGAGACAGAAAGGGAATATAATGATTGAATTATAGAACAAAATAGTAATAATGTACGACAATTTAGAACAACTGTTTTACAGGGGAGAACTGAAGCAGTGTATTGCAGAAGGAGAAGAATATTTACGATCTCATCCCGAAGATGAAGAAGTTTTATTTTTAATGGCAGTAGCTTATCATGACATTGTTTATTATGAAGGTCATGAAGCCGTTTATGATGCCATCAGGGATTACGTTATCCCTTACTTACGAAGAATACTTCAGTTAAATCCAAATAATCAGAAAGCATTATACAATATTCTGGATTATCCCTTAGGAAACGAATATACCCTGATGCAGATCGCCAGAAGTAAAAAGCATATTACCCAGGAAAATAAGGCCGAGTTTATAGGCTATGCGGAACAAATGCTTGAAGATCCGGAGTATGCAGGATATGGGTATGATTTTTTGGTTAAAATATATGAATCCCTTCAAGAAAATAAAGCACTTCTGAACAGTCTTGAAGCAGCAATGTATCATTCTAAAAAGGCAGAGGCAGACAACCGTGAAATCAGGGATAAAAACACCTCACTTTACTGGATTAAAAAGATTTATTTACTGGACCGTACAAAAATGGTTTCTGGTGAAGAACTTACCGCCCTTATTGATAGGGAACATTCCACTTTTGTAAGCCGGAATGAATATGATTTTATCAACCTTGCCGATATTGCATTTGAAAATAATGCACCTGACCTTTCACTGAAGATGATGCTAAAAGCGATCAAAGGAGAAAACTCAGCCGTTCATATCCATGAAAAGTTCGCAGAATGGCACCAGCGTTTTGCAGAACTGATTCAAAACGGATATAATAATCCTGATGTTTTCTATTATCAGTTGATTATTGAGCGTAACTATCCTGAATTTCTGAATATTTCTACGGACTTTTACTATCATCATGCTCTTGAGGTTATCAATTCCCATCCGGAACTGTTCTCAGGATATCATTTTGCAGGGACATTCCTATATGAAAACGAGCGTTATGCTGAAGCTATTCCTTTACTAGAAAAAGCGGTGCACTTATCAGCCAATGCTACAGCCTGGAGAAGAAAGGTAGAGGCAGAATATCTTTTAAATAGAGCCCTATCATCCGAAATCCCTGTATTTTCTGATGAACCGACAGACATTTACAACGAAGGAGTTTTGGTGAACGAGTCTATTGATGCATTAGAAGATGAAAATGATAAACGGAAATGGCATGAAATAGGGCGGATTGTATATGAACAGGCATATGAAGCATTCCGAAAATATTTTGAGGAAGATAAGTTTGAGAGCGATTATTATAATGATCTGCATACCAGAGCAATGTGCTGTAATAATTTAGCCATTAAGCATTCGTTGCTGGGAGATTATCAGGCAGCAGTAGAGATCGCTTCTGAAGGACTCAGGTATTCAGAGTTCATGGAACTTCACCTCACCTTAATTGATGCTTTGGTCAATGGAGGAAACTATGAAAGGGCAGAAAAAGCACTGAATAACTACTTCAATCTTTATGGAGAATCCGAAGACTATTTTTATAAAAGCCTTTACAACAGGGCACTCCAGGTCCAGCTTCATGAGTTACTGGGAGCTGATGATGTTGGTAAAGAAGCAGAGGAAGTGCTTATCTACGCTTATCAACATACCGCAGATAATCCTGAGATTGATGATTATGACTACAGGGATCTGGATGCTGCAAAAAATAAATTGGAAGGTATTTTATTCCACCATCTGGACAGCCAGGATCTTCATACCAGAAAAGCTCATTATGAAAGGATGGCAGAACGTTTTCCACAGGAGGCGAATCCTCAGTATGCTTTGATGCAGATCTATAATGAAGAGGAAAATTATGGGCAGGTAGCGTTGGCGGCTAAAAGATATCTTGAAAATAAAAAAGAATTCCTTTTAGATGCTTTTGATAAGGCGAAAACCATTTATATGATCATGAAAAGTGATTTTCTTCAGGGAAATTACCAGGAAGCGGCATCGGTTTTCAGTGAATATGATGCAGAATGTGAAGCAGCGATGGATCCTGAAGAATATGTACTTTGGTTAAGCTATGGAATAAGAGTGTATGAAAAACTGAACCATAAAGATCAGACTTTATCCCTTGCAGAAAGATTCAACACCATTTACAATGCTGAAGAATGGGGCTATGATGATCTGGTGGAAAGCGTTGAATTAGCAAAAGCAGTTGTTTTATATCAGGCTGGAAATATAAAAGAAGCCCATGCTATTTTGGATCAGGTGCGCTCGGTTGCAGATTATGACCCAATTGCTGATGAATATAAAGCTTCATGGAAAAAACCGGGGCTGTTTTCTAAATTCGGATTTTAATCATTAAAGAATAAAAAATGGCGCATCGTCTTTATGTATATAATGTAGACTCAAAAACAGGAGAGCAGTATCCATACTACCTGGGGGAATGGAATTATGAGATCCCGGAATTGCTTCTTCCTTTATTTTCCTGCGACCCAAGGGCAAAAGGAAAACTTCTGTATTTTGATAAAACCAATGGAGTAGAAAGGCTGAAATCATTTTATCAATTGTTGGGAGAGCATTATCAGCTGCTCTACAAAAAAGCTTATTATGAGCCGGTCAGCAAAATGTTTGAGATGCTGGATGATCTTCCTTATGATACTTTAATGATCAATGGATGGGATGTTTTCAATATGAGTGAAGAAAAACATTCCGATCAGGCCAAAAACTGGGCGTCTGAGATTAAGGAAAAAAGTAAGCTGTATGATAGGGCCATGGCTAAGCAGAATCTGGGCTGGCTTGAAAAAGAAATCGTAGCCAGAAGCGGATACGGATCTTTTTTAGAAATGCTGGAAACAGACTGGATTGATTATGGTCTGGGCTACTGGAATGAAGATCTGTATAAAGATATTTCAGAAACTTTTGAACACAATGGTCTCTGGGGATTGAAAGATAAAAAAGGAAATATCATAACGCCGCCGGTTTACGAAGAAATATTTGCCTTTAGTGAAGAAGGAATTGCTGTAGCACAGAAAAACGGAAAATACGGCTATCTGAGAAATGACGGAAAAGTGCTTATTGAGTGCATCTATGAAGAGGTTTATGATTCTTTTTTTATCAACAATAAGAATTATGGAATTATAGAAATCGATGAGAAATGCGGGTTAATTAATATTGAAACCGGGGAAATTGTAATCCCTTGTGAATATGAAGAACTGGAGATGTTAAGGTATGTTTACCTTTTTAATGCTAAAAAAGATGGTAAATATCATCTTATTGATGCATCCAATAAACTTATTATTCAAGAGGGTTTTGATGAACCTTTTGAGTTTAATTATTCAGGAATGGTCTATCGTTCGCTGAAAGGAACATCCAAAAAAGCCTTTTATACATTTGATGGTGTTTTTCTGGGGGAATATCCAGAAGATACACTGAATCATATTGCGGAAGGATATTATTTTGCTAAACCAAATAAGTTTCAGAAAAAAATTAATATTATAAAGGCAGATGGAAGTCTTCTGGATACTGAAGTAGACACCATGATGATTTTGGACTATTATACTTCTTTTGCCTACAGGAAAGCCAGGGAATGGCATATTTATGATATAAAATCCGGTGAATTCAGGTTAGAGGAACATAAGATTGAAAACATCCACAGGGATTGGTATACCCAGTTTATGAAAAATGTATTCCTGGTGTCTAATGAAAATGGCTGGGGCTTGTATAATGCTGCTGAAGACCGCTGGCTGCTGCCTTCCTCAAAAGAATATAAAAAAATAGAATCCTGCCGGGAAGAAATTTTCCGGGTGACTACTTCAGAAGGGATGTTCTATTTTGATCAGAAAACTGAAACTCAAAGCAGTGTTTATGACTATATTGGTGAAGGAATAGAGTATCATGAACAGATGCTTTGCCTTTATAAAGGTCATGAAATGTTTATTCTGGATGCCCAAAGACAATTGCATCAGGTTTCAGATAACCAGTTGGGAGCTTTGTACGAAAAAAGATATAATCTCCGCGGAAAAGATCAAAAGTATTTCCTTGATTTTTATAAGACATGGACTGAGAAAAAAGGTTCGGGCTACGAGCAGCATTTTGATGATGCAACCCTGATGTCAAGGGCTGAAAAATACATTGAAGAAGGTAAAATTGAAGATGCCGTAAGAGTGTATCAAATCGGAATAAGCCGCGGAAATACAGACATGATGGTGGAGCTTGGATATATTTATGTTCATGATGACTATCCTGAATATTACGATCTGGAGAAGGGACTTGCTCTGTATGAAAAAGCAGCTTCTAAGAATCATCCTGTTGCATGGAATAACCTGGGGTATCATTACCAGAGTGGAGTGGGATATCCTCAGGACATTAAAAAAGCTTTAAAGTGTTTCAGGAAATCTGCAGAATTAGGAGAGGGTCTGGCAATGCAAAACCTTGGGCTTCTGTATTTCTATGGTGAATATGTACTACAGGATTATGATATTGCATTAGACTACTATAAACAGGCAGAAAAGAAGCTCTATTATAATAATGAAAATTTAGCAGAAATCTATTATCAGAAAAATGATTTTGACAATCTTCAACGTTATTTGAAAAAGGATACTGCGGGTACGTATTCCGATATTTACTACGGTATTATGTATGATGAAGGATTGGGAGTAAAGATAAGCCCTAAAAAAGCAATCAAACACTATGAAAAATCCCTGCAGCATGGCTACTATACTACAGCATTAAGAAGGCTTCTCTATTTTTATAAAGAAGATCTGGCGTTTGCTGATCCGGAAAAATACGAGTACTGGAAGGCATTTGGTGAAGAAAATGATATGGAGGTTTAATAGGCTGTATTAATTGTTTCCGAAACCTTTGTTATTCCGTAGGAATCTCAACTTCATGATTGGAACATAGCAGTCTAGATTCCTACGGAATGACAAAACGTTTATTGACACGATTATAAATTAAAACAAATAATTCGTGCATTAGTGGCCTTTAAAAATAGTTGCTTACTTCAATGAGGTTTTGATCCGGATCCCGGAAATAAACAGATTTTATCTTGCCTACAGCACCTGTACGCTCTACAATTCCTTCAATAATCTCAACGTTTTTTTGCTTCAGCTCATCCATCACCTCATGAATGTCTGTCTGAGCAATGAAACAAAGATCTGCGGAACCACTGGTAGGATGTTTGGCTTTAGGCTCAAATTCATGACCTTTTTGATGCAGGTTGATCTTTTGATTGCCAAAAGTGAGTGCTTTGCGATTATCTCCAAAAGTTACCACTTCAAAACCCATAATTTCAGTGTAAAATGCTATGGTTTTGTTGAGGTCTGCTACAGTGAGTACGATGTGATCGATGTTTTTTATCTTCATAATTTTTTGTTTTTAAACACTAATAACACAGATGTTTTATCACAAATGACAGACTATTCTCATTAGTGTTATTTGTGCTTTAAATTAGTGATATTTGTGTTTCTGATTTTAAAAAAAATAATAGTTTTACAAAATTAATAGTGTAGCCATGATTTATTTTTTTCTCATTTTAATTGTCGCAGTATTTGGAGGGATTTCTTATCTGATTATGCGTTTCTGTAACCGATGGACCCGGAATCACAAATACGAAGTGTTTTTTAATACTCTGATCTTTATAGCGGCATTTCTGTTGATATCATATATCTGCCTTTATATTTTTATTTCAAACCTCGAATTTTCCAGATAATTCTGGCTTCAAAATAATCATTTATAAAATATCATTCCATGGATTTTGATTGGATTTACCTTATCGTTTTTTTGTTTTTCATTTTTATAATTGGTGTTTTTGTTGGAATTGCCTATCTCATTATGCGTTTTTGTAACCGCTGGACCAAGGATCACAAATACAAAAAATTACTGAATACTTTGATATTTATCGGATCATTTTTCCTGGCCTCATTTCTCAGCCTCTATATTTTCTTTACGAATGTCTATTTAGGGCGTTAGAAGAATAGGTTTTCTAAGGAAGTACACCGCAATGAATAGATTAATAATAAGTGCCAGCCATACATTCATGCCATAAAAAAGTTCATAATCATGAAGCTTTTCATCATAAAACAGATTCTTTATGATTCTGAAAGTAATAGCCGTTGTTGTCACCGCATAGCTTAAAATCATAAAGTTTTTATGCCTGATAATATTCCCTTTTTTAATAGAAAGTACAGCAACTACTGTAAAATAAGCCCAAAGAAAATCCTGAATCAGAAACCCCGTAATGCCTATCATTCCGCCGTTTGAAAATAATCCCAATACAAAACACGCCGGAACGTTGATCATAAGTATATTGTAAACATAGATCCGGCCAATTATTTTATGTAAACTTCTGTTCTCTCTTAAGAATTGTGGTGAAAATTGTGTTAAACCAGCCAGAAGGCAAAGGGTTATTGAGAAAATGTGGATGTAGAAAAAAGCCATCCAATAAGGATTATTGACAACTTGCTGTTTAAAGGCCAGAAATCCCACCGTTTTATCAAGAGAAGTATATTGGGAAATTGTTTTCAGCATCAGAATACTGAAAATAAAAACCGAAAATACTGCGATTACCTTAGCAATCCTTATTCCCAATGATTTTACCATGAAATTTGTTTTTTTTACTCCTTAAATATAATTTTACAAAATCCCCTTAATTCTCAAATGCTGCAACAGCATCATCGTTTTTGCATCTTTAATTTCTCCCGTATCAATCATTTTAAGGGCTTCATCAAAAGATAATTCCAGTACTTCAATATGTTCACCTTCTTCTTCAAGACCGCCACCGTCATTAATCTTCATTTCACTGGAATATTCAGCAATGAAAAAGTGAAGAATTTCTGTTACGGAACCGGGAGACATATAGGCTTCAAATACCTTTTCAACCTTAAAAATTTTATATCCTGTTTCCTCTTCCGTTTCTCTTTTAATGCAATCTTCGGGATTATCGTTGTCTAATAGTCCGGCGCATGCTTCAATAAGCATTCCGGAAGCATTTCCGTTAATATAAGTTGGAAGTCTGAATTGTCTGGTCAGAATAACCGTATTGGATGTTTTGTTATACAGTAAAATAACCGCTCCGTTTCCACGGTCATAAGCCTCTCTGCTTTGAGTCTCTGTAGTACCGTCTTTTTTGCGTACTGTAAAAGTGACTTTGTTTAAAGTATACCAGTTGTCAGATAAAATATCTGTTTTTAAAATTGTAATATCAGGATTTTGCATAGGTTTGTTTTGACCTTTTTTGGTGATTATTGAGTTTTTAATAAGTCTTTTAATGCATTATTCAGATTAGGAAATTTAAATTGAAAACCCGCATTCTGAATTTTTTGCGAAGAAGCTCTGGAGCCTTCCAATATGGCACTTGCCAGTTCACCAAATAACAGTTTCAAAACAAAAGCAGGTACATTTGGCATGAATAAAGGCTTTTTCAGTACCTCAGCAATGGTTTTGGTTAATTCTGAATTAGTAGCATGTTGAGGTGAAACAGCATTATAAGCACCATGAAGAGTAGGATGCTTTAATGCGAACTCGTAGATGGAACAGATATCTTCAATATGAATCCAGGGCATATACTGTTTACCGCTTCCCAAAGCAGAACCAATACCATATTGTATCGGGGGAAGCATTTTCTTTAAAGCACCTTCCTTTTCCGAAAGAACAACAGCAGTACGGATTTTGACGATTCTGTCTGCAAGATTCTGTTCTTTAAAATGATCGGCAGCTCTTTCCCATAAAACAACAACTTCGCTAAGGAAATCGTGTCCTGGCGGATCATTTTCCGAATATATTTTTTCTGTAGTTTGAGTTCCGTAAAAATTGATACCGGATGCAGAGATAAAAGATTTGAGTTTAATTTCTTTTTTTCTTAAAGTATTTCGCAGCAATGCAGCAGAATCCACTCTGCTGGAAATCAGTTCCTTTTTTCTTTCTGCAGTCCAGCGTTTTTCTGAAATATTGGCACCTGCCAGATGAATAATGTGGGAAACATTTTCCAAAGCCGATTCATCAATCGTTCCCTTTGTGAGGTCCCATTCATATTCATTTGTCTGTCTTTTTTTCCGGGTAAGGAACCTTACCTCAAATTCATTTCCGATTTTTTTTGCAACTTCTTTTGCAATAAGGCCGTTTGCTCCGGTAATCAGAACGACTTCTTTCATATTTATATATTTTGTGGTGGTGTGTAATTATGCCTGATTTTTAACGATCAAAACAAAATCATCTTCTAAGAGTTTATAGCCGTAATCATAAATAAATTTGTATTCTGAACCGTTTTTATAAACTTTTATATTGGTGAAATAATCAAAATCAAAACCCAGACTTTCCAGTTTGGATTTGGCAACCTTTGTTTTTCCTTCAATATTTACTTCCGTAAGGATCCTGTAATTCTTGCGGAGCTTATTATTGATATTCCGCATCAGATTCGTAGAATCTTTATTCTGCTTGTTGTTATAGGCGTTTCGGCAGGCATCATTGCAGAATTTTTTATCAGACCTTCCGATGATTTTTTCGCCGCATTCCAGGCAATTCATAATTTTTATTTTTTCACTTTGTGGCCATGAGCATGTTTTTTTCTTAACAATCTTATAAACCTGCTGTGTGAAGGATAACTTCTGTTGGGCGTTATATTATTAAAAAACAAAGCCACAAGCAGCAGGATAATACACCCCGAAAGAACCGGAGAGATAACGTACCAATATCCCAATTCCGGAATTTTCCCGGTAGAGCTTACCGCAATCAGAGCTGTAGCGCCACCTGGTGGATGCAGGGTTTTGGTGTACTGCATCAATACAATAGAAAAAGCTACAGCCAATGGGGCAGAAAGCCATATAATATCAGGGACAATCTTAAATACTGTAACGCCAACCAATGCAGAGAGAACATGCCCGCCTACCAGATTTCTAGGTTGGGCCAACGGACTTTGAATGGCTCCGTAAATCAAAACACTGGAGGCTCCAAAAGAACCGATCAGGAATATATTCTCCGTCTCTGCTAAAGAATGAGACTGAATAAATGCAATCAGCCCAATTCCAAA
>NZ_MAYF01000347.1 GCF_001684955.1 Chryseobacterium contaminans
AGGCAAGATGGAAGGGTTTTTGTCATCTGCCCAATAATATTTTCCCTGGATCTGTTTAGGATAAAGCTGTTTCAGGTAAGCATTAATTCCCTGTTTATCTTTCACTCCATTGGAAAGGAAAAGAGGTGTAATCACTAGCTTTTCTTCCATAGGAACTTCATTAAACCAGGTATAGGCGTAATGACTGTCACGGAAAGGCTTTGAAGTGAGGTAAGTAAAAACTTTTTCATACAGTGCTCCGGTTCCTCCGGTATTTCCTCTAAGATCAATGATAAGGTGTCCTATTTTCTCATGCTCCAGAGTATCCATCATCTGCTCAAGAAAGATACTGAATTTCTTATAAGCCGGATCTTCTTTACCAGTTGCAAAATCAAAGCCTCTTACTGATAATCGGTATACATTATCTCCTTCTTTGGTAAAACTGTATTTCTCGGTCATCAATTTTTTATCCAGGGTAAGTGAATGTCTTAATTCCTGAAGTTTTTTAAAAGCTTCTAACGATATTCCGGGCAGAGTAACTTCATGGACCTGTCCTTGCCATTGATAACGGATGATGTATTGTTTATGGGTTCCAAATTCTATATAAAACTTATCCAGCATTCCTCTTTCAAAGCCTGTTATTTCTTTGTAAGGCATAGAATAGCCATCAGAGAAATAGTATTGGGAAAAACGACTGATCATTTCTTTGGCAGTGATCCCATTAATGGAAATAATTTCAGCAGCAAGTGGAACTTTATTATCTTTTGAATCCTGCAGCAAACGGCCATCCACATTTTTCAGTGTGATGGGAAGATATTCAGGTTTTTGTGTAAGATAATAGGATGCATGATTGGGAAGATCCGTATAATTATGGCAGCTTCCTTCAAAACCTGTAATTTTAGCAATTACCTTATAGAAATCAAAAATATTTTTACTGTTGAAAGCTTCTTCCTCTGCCTTTTGATATAAGCTGTCTATCTGTTGTCTGCTTCTGTAAACATACAGTCCCGAATTTGCCTTTTCTCTTATGGAACGGAAAGCCCGTAAGTCTTCTACAAACTGAGTTGAAGTAAATTGCATGTTCAGGACAGGAACAGTTTTGGATTCCGTAATGGAAATTTTAGATGGTTTCGCTTTCTCAACATAAGATTTTGCCCAAACTTTAAGCTCATATTTTTTCCCTTTTTCAGGAGTATAAAAAAGTCTTTCCACACTTTTTATTCCTCTGGAATCATCCTGTTCCTTTATTTTTTTACCTTCCATAAACAGGGCTGCAGCAACATTCGCATTGTTGGACTGAACAATGATCCATCCCGGTTTATGAGATTTTGGAGAATACTTCAGTGTATCACCTGGTTTTAATTCAGTTTCTGTCTGTCCATATACAGAATTTACCAGCAAGAATAAAGGAATAATAAAGGCTTTGGTCATTATTAATTTTTGAATGCCAATATACAAATTAACCTTCATCATTTTTAATGACTACAAATTACTGATTGTATTGAGGTCTACAACTTCACGCTCAAATCCTGAACTTCTTCTGCTGAAAAACCAAAGATCTGCGGAGTTTTGATATCCAAAAGATTGAGGTAAATATAGAGTTCTGCTCTGTGATGAATCTCATGCTCTACCATAGCCCTAAGCCATTTCCAGATAGAGATCGGATTATTTCCTGGAGTCAGGCATTTACGGTTAAGGTCTTGATCTGAAAGTCCCTGAATAATTTCCAGCGTTTGATGATGCTTTTCATTGAAAAAAACTACAATATTCTCATATCCGTCCGCCAGTTCTCTTCCACATCCCGGATAAGCGCTTTCTCGTCCTGAAATGGTTTCGCCATACATATATCTTTCTATAGCTGCAATATGTCTTATCTGATCTCCTATCGTAAATTTTCCAGGTTTATAAGAGAAATCGATATGTTCAGGAGGGACAATTTCTATAATCTTGTTTGTTCTTGCCCTTATTTTTTCATAATAATCTATGAATGATGCTACAGAGGTAATTTCCATTTCAAAAGGTTTAATTAATGATTTTCAGTATTGTGAATATAAGAAATCCAAAGTATTTATTTTTCTCTTATCATACTTGTTTGTTAAAAATTAAAAAAAAATCCTTAACCGGTGATGATAAAACTTGCAAGCTTAATAAATAACTAATATTTTAGGTATAAAAAAAAAATCATGATGAAAATATGGCTTCCTATCCTTCTTATTGGGTTAAGTTTCACAACGGTAACGGCCCAGACCACAAAAATTGATACGGAGAAACTGCTTGAATATTATGAAAACCAAAGGTATGCAGATGCCGCACAGTATTTACAAAGCTTTTTCCCCGCTGATACACAAGATGTGAAAGCATTAATACAAATTGCTTATTGTCAGATGATGGCTGGGAAACTTCCGGATGCAGAAAAAAGCTATACAAAAATCAATGCCATCCAACCCCATAATATTCCTGTTCTTTTCAATCTTGCCAATATCAATTCCAGAAGAGGAAATATTACGAATGCCAAAACTTACCTTCAACAGATTATCCAGCTGGACAGCCAAAACTTCAGTGCTTATAAACAAATGGCAGCTTATACGGATCGTCCTGAAACCAAACTTGAATACCTTAAAAAAGCAAACAGTCTGAATCCTGCAGATCCTGATACGGCATATGATCTGGCTATGGCTTACAATGGTCTCAAACAGTTTCAACCTGCTTATGATGTATTGAAAACAGCCATTGTGGCCGATCCTGAAAATTTCACATTGCAACAGGCTCAATTACCTATTTCCAACCGTTTGGGAAAATACCAGGAAGTTATTGAAACAGGAGAGAAATTATTAAAGATTCATTCAGATGCCAATGTCATGAACGAAATGGGCCAAGCTTATTTCTATGTAAAAAATTACCAGCGATGTGTAGAACTTTATAAAATGCTGGAAGACCTGGGAATACAGAATGAAGGAACACTATACTACATGGCCCTGAGCTATCGTGAACTGAAAGATTATAATATGGCCGCCATTTATGCACAGAGAACAATTGATGAAGCCATTTCAGACCATACCACTCTTTATTATGCTGCACTGGCAGGAATTTACGAAGCCAAAAACCAGTACAATGATGCAGTAACGGCTTATAAAAGAGGGCTAACTTTTGGCACTAGCAATATTATTTATTATCGCTTAGGACTTTTATATGATCTTAATCTGAAACAGCCTAAAAATGCTTTAACCTATTATCATTTATACTTGAAGAACAACCCTGATCAGGAAAAAGAAAAAGAACAGATTGCCTATGCGCGAGACAGGATTACTTTGCTTGCCGTAAAATAATTTCGGATCTGAACCCAACGAAATATTCCAGATTAAAATAAGGAGATTCTTCACTTCTTTCTGAATAACAAAGAACTATTTTAGGGCTTTGGGAGTTATTCATGATGGGAATCTTTAGTTTCAGATGTCTGGTTTAATACGACATTTCAAGCTCATCAAAATCCCTGATTTCCGTAAGGTTAAGCAGTTTTGTAATTTTGATATTATTCCATGTTGTTTCAAATATTTCGTCTCCACCTTCTGCTTCTTCATTAATATTGATATCTTTTCGTTTCTTTTTTGTTGAAAAGTTAATGCTGGTTGTACTGTTCACCAAGGGACCAGTGTTGGAGCTTTCATCATATCCTATCAGCTCAAATCCGGAATTCTGGTATCTGAATATATACCTCCAATACCCATACTTCCCGTGAGCATAATGTATAATCAGATTACCTTTTTCTGCCTCAACAATAAGTTCGGGAGAAAAATAGGCTCCTCCATCTTCATTTTCGGATGAAAAACAGTTATTGTTTTCTGCAGCTAGCTGATAAC
Organism: Chryseobacterium contaminans; assembly: GCF_001684955.1. Classification (GTDB taxonomy): domain Bacteria; phylum Bacteroidota; class Bacteroidia; order Flavobacteriales; family Weeksellaceae; genus Chryseobacterium; species Chryseobacterium contaminans. The sequence goes on from NZ_MAYF01000347.1 coordinate 3,837, forward strand.
CATTCTGATTTTTTAAAAGTACAATAATACCACGGCGGTTCATATCCAGCTTACCCCGATATTCATGATTTACGATATTAGCAGCATCGATTTTTTTGATAACGAGCATGCAGTCTTCCAGCCCATCCTTATTGAGATCCCCAAAGGATTTTTCAAAAATTCTATATCCTTTTGGAACGAAGTCGGCAGGATTCTTCTTTATTTCTTTAACTGATGCTGATGGAGCAGCTATAGAACCACTTGTAACCGTTTTTGTTGAAATTGCATCACTTTTAGTCTGGGAAAGCTCTTTTTTTTCTTTGTCTTTTGAACAACTGAAGATAATAACTGAAGGAATTAAAAACCAATTCAATCTGGTAAAAAGTTTTCTCATGTAATTTATAGATGTAATAATCAAATTTACACATTTGTGATCTGAGTTGGTCTGTAAATTTTATATTTTCCTATAAATGTCAGTTAATAAGTTTCGGATACATCCACTGTTATCCTAATTGTGACTATAAATGTTAAAAATTAAATATCCAATCTTTTGTGACGATAATCACAAAGATGAGCACTACCGATTCTTTAATTTTGCTTGTATAAAAAACAATATTATGAGCAATACAACCCAAAATGTAGCAGAACAGTTTATTCAGTACCTAAATGAGGAAGATTTCGATAATGCAGAAAAATGTCTTGATCCTGAGTTCAAGTTCATAGGTGTACTGGGGACAAGAGAAAAAGCCTCAGTATATATGAAAGACATGAGACAGATGAAATTTAAATATCAAATTATAAAAACCTTTATTGCGGGCGAAGATGTTTCTTTCTGGTATATGATTGATATGGGAAACAAAACCATAGAGGCTTCAGGCTGGTATCAGATCATTAATGGTAAAATTCTTTCTTTAAAAGTGTTGTTTGATCCAAGACCGCTGTTGAATGAGTAATAATATATTTAAAATATAATTTCAAAGCTTTTTTAAAAGTAATAAAAGTCTGTTTTCCCAAAAAGCTTATCCAAAAAAAGAAAAAGCTCCAGGTTGGTTCATTAAATCCAGCCTACTTTTTTTCTCCATACTACATAACCCTGATCTCTATGATCAATTTCAGGAATCTCTTCCGGATTAGGAATCTGATGAATTTCTTTTTCAGACAATGCCGGCAGATTAACTTTATCCCGTTCTCCGTTCAGGTTTTCTTTATTTTCAACAGGAAATGGGATTCCACCGGCAATAAGCTGAGTTCCATATTTTTGAGGTCTGCCCTGAAAAACCTGGATACGATCATAGAGATAGGCTTTATTTTTAGGATTAATATCATGAAAATTCTCCTCCATCATTGCATAACATTTCTTCATAAATTCAGGCTCCCCAATGGAATGTTGAATAATCAGCCAAGCAGCATCACTGGCTTTCGGACCAACTTTTGAGATGGTTGGAAATCCTATTTCACCCATAATTTCCCGAAGCCTTTGGGCATTGGCCTTATGAACACGTTCCATTTCCGGATGGTATCCACTTTCTAATTTCCCTTCTGCAGCCAGCCTTTCCCTTACTGTAAGGTCATATTCTGCAAGATCTATTAATTCATTCTCAAATGGATATGTCATTACATTTTTTTGATTAATAAAAGTTTTTAAAATTACAAAAAACTGCCTTTGGGAATTGGTATTTTAATGGATTCTCTCAATAATTTCAAGAATAAATCTGATTCGTTGTTCTACTGTTATTTTTGGAACTTCAATAATATGATAGCCATACTCCCGATAAGTATCAAACATACATTCAAAGGTACGTTCAGCGATTTCCGGGGTTTGCTTTCTTTCAGGATCATTTTCATAAATCTCTTTCCAAGGGGGAAGGATGAAAACATTCTTGTTATACTGCATTTCATAGGCTGCTCTTTCCATTTCTTTAGGAACAGGAAGCCTTTCTAATTTGAGATACCCAATAGTGTCTAATATTCCGCGGTCAAAAAAAACAGGATCACTCCCTGAAATTCGGACCATTTTCTGATAACTTTTTATAGAAGCATTAAACATCAATTCCGCAAAAAGCTCTTTATTCATCCAGGGCAATCCATTTCCATGAGAATTTAGCTGTTCTTTGATAATTCTCCGTCCTTCTTCTGCTGCAGTAGTCAATCCGAGGTCACTTAATCCTTCCAGCAAAGTAGTTTTTCCAGCACCGGGACCTCCGGTAAGGGTATAGAATTGTAGGGCTTTATTATTGTTCATTTTTCAATTTTTAATAGGTTAAAATAATTTTTTCAGGATTGTATGGAGCAGGATGAGAAAGGATATTTCTGCTTATAGTAGTAACAAGAAAAATAGCTGGAAAGTAAAATCAGAAATATGAATGTACGGAAGCAGGGATAGAACCTGAATATTTTGGGACAAGACTATAATTCCATTCAAATCAATGGAATATTGAATCTACCGGAATCTTTGTAAAGGTAATTTATTTATATGAAAAATGAATACTGAAAATCAGCTATTTATTCCTTAGGCGGAAAAGTAATCCCTGCATCCTGAATCAGATCATAGCCATATTTCATGATGGTTTCAATAACCGGAATTGACTTTTTACCTTTCTCAGTAAGGCTGTACTCTACTTTTGGAGGAACAACGGGATATACCTCACGATGAATCATTTCCTTGCTTTCCAGCTCTCTTAACTGGCTGGTCAGCATTTTATCCGTGATATGAGGAATGTCTTTTTTCAATTCACTGAAACGAAGCGGTTTTTCCTGTAATCTCCACAAAATAGGCATCTTCCAGGTCCCGCCAATATGGCTTAACGCAAATTCTATTGGGGTATAATACAATCGTTTATCGTGGAAGAACTGAGGCATAATACTGTTTTTTATTGTTACACTTTCAAAAAGGTAAGTATAGAACTAAAAGGTAAGTATATAGTTTTCTGATAGTCTATTCTGCAAATTTGCACAAAAAAATTATGAAATCGAAGAGAAATCTTTATGTACTTGCCTTGGGAGTATTCGGAATTACTACAACTGAATTTGGAGTGATTGGTGTATTGCCGGAAATTGCATCTGCTTTCCATATTTCCATTGAAAAAGCAGGCTGGTTGTTGAGTGCTTTTGCTTTAATTGTGGCTATTTTCGGACCGTTTATGTTGATGCTGTTCTCATCGTTCAAAAGAAAAAATCTGCTGATTGCTTCTCTGTTTATTTTTGCAGCAGCTAATATCCTTTCAGCTTATATTGGAAATTTTTATCTGTTATTGGCCGTCCGAATGATTCCCGCCTTTTTTCATCCTGTTTACTGGTCCATTGCTTTATCCGTTGCCGGAGCGACTTCTGATCCTACCGATAAATCAGGGGCAGTGAGCATCATTTTTTCCGGACTTACTCTGGCTACGGTGTTAGGAGTGCCGTTAGCCACTTTAATGTCTGATCTGTTTTCCTGGCAATCATCATTTTTATTAACCGCTTTTATCAATATTATAGCGCTAATCGGAGTTCAGTTTTTACTACCTGCTATTGGAAAGGAAACTGAAGCTCCGATGGCATTTGATTTTAAAATATTCCGGAATAAAAATTTATGGATAGGCCTATTAATTACATTTTTAACCATTGCTGCTATGTATTCCACTTATGGATACATGGCTGATTTCCTGAAAAACGTAACGCATATGAACGGGAAACAGATCAGCATCATGCTTTTTATGTTTGGTACTGTTGGAATTCTGGGAAATAAAATAGCTGGAAAATACATGAGCAGATTTCCATTTCAAACCACGTGTATATTCCTCATTTTACTGGCAGGAATCCATGGATTGATCTATTGGTATGGAAGTCTTTTTGTTCCTATGATCTGGATTATAGGTTTTTGGGGGCTGGTTCATTCCGGAGGGTTCCTCATCAGTAATATCAATGTTACCACATCTGTTTCCGGTTCTTCAGAGTTTATCAACAGTATTTTTACTTCCTGTGGAAATTTTGCAGTCACTGCCGGAACTTTATTGGGTGGATTCTGGATCGCTCATTATGGTATTGAGCATATTATAGGGTCCAGTATTATTGTCATAGCATTGGCTCTGATGGTATTATTCATCAAAACACAGCTTTCCAAATAGGCAGTTTCCAGACGCCAATTTTCAGGGTTTAAAATCTGAGTGTATCCAGCTGGCTGAAATCCTCTTTATTGTATATGGTTTGAATGCTTCCGTTTTGCAATAATACAATTTTATCACAGGTATGAAAAAGGGTTTCGATAATATGGGAACTGATTATCACTACTTTGTTTTCTGATTTCAGCTGCCTGATAATATCATACAGAAGATGCACGCCTTCAAAATCTACCCCGTTGAAGGGTTCATCCAGGATATTAATTGGCTTATTCAGCATCAGCATTCCAACAAGAGCCAGTTTTTTCTTCATTCCGCTGGAATAATACTGCACATATTTTTCCAGTGGAAGGTTGAATTTTCCAATAATTTCTCTAATCTCATTTTCTTTTTTTGATGAGAAATAAGACAGATATTCTTCTCCTGTAATATAAGGATAAAAGTAATTTTCTGTTTCCAGGTAAGAAATCTGTTTCCTTTGTAAACGTTCGTTTTTCCAGGTAATATTTCCTGAAAATGGAAGACTTTGATATACGGATTCAAATAAAGTGGTTTTCCCTGCTCCGTTCCTTCCCAGAATTCCCAAAATACAGCCTTCTTCAATGGATAAGTTCAGATTATTTAAAACTTTCTGATTCTTAAATTCTACACTTACATTTTTAATTTCCAACATATGTTCTTATATTTTGATGGGCCTCTTTTATGCCTGATTTAAGCAGGAACAAGGCGGGAATAATAGTCATGCTGCAAAGAAAGTATTCGAAATAAACACCCATATTATAATCGCTTTCCTTGTTTTTATGGTTATAGTTTTTATATTTTCTGATCAGAATTAACAGGAGATACAGGTTCATAAAAGCAAAATAATATAATACATATAAGCTTTCATAAGGGTTTAAAATTACAAAAGAGCAGTAAACGGGAAACAATAACAGGTTGAAAAATAAAATATTTTTTCTGATCTTCTCTTTCAACGTATGCTTTTTAAAGTACATTTCAAGCATCTCTTTACTTTCGTGCGGCTGATAAACAGGGGAAATGAAATCCAGTACAAAAGTTCCTGCCAGAATCATGGCTACCGGTTGATAGGACGAAAACATCACCACAATGAATCCAAGAATTACTTTCCAGCTGTTCTTTCTCAGGAAGCTCTTCCACTCAAACAGACTGTTGGGAATAAAGGTCCATTTCAGATTCAGCCACGGTTTTGTTCTTGGAGGAATGAAGATTAATGAAATGATCAAAACATATACAATAAGACCTGTCTTCTCAATTCTATAATTGATATTTCCGAATAGTAAAGCACTGTACATGATGGTTATTTCCAGCAGAATAATCCATCGCCAGTTTTGTACAAAAACCTTCCTCAGAAACGGAAGATCTTTTCTTTCCGCATGAAGCAGGGCTATAAGTACAAAAAATAGAATCGGGTAATAATAATGTTCCGGCAGTTTTACAGCAATCAGCGCACCTAAAAGAAGTAAAACCGGGATACTGACTTTAGGATTCAGGTTGAATATCCTGAAGCTCTGATTACATCTGAATTTAAAATGGCTGATTAGTTTTTCCAAAAGACTGTGATGGTATCTTATAATGTTTTTATTTAACAGCCTTTATCAAATATAAGTTTATTCTGACTGGTCATAAAAACCTGAAAGTTCAGATTTTTTTCTGAGAAATACAAGTGGTATTTTTTTCATTATAATTTATGATTATTTAAAGATGATTAAATTCCATTCAAAATTTTTAAAACTTTTTACAACAAGCCATAAATACAGCTAAAGAATTCAATATTCATCAGAAATCCAAAAGAAATTCTACTTATAATTTGTATTTTGTGAATACAATTTTAATCTTGAAATACCGATGAGAATATGAAGAGAATACACCATCTCAACTGTGTAAAGGTAGTCATCCCTATGAATGATGATGTAATTGGGCACTGCCTGCTGATTGAAGAAGATGACAACCTGCTGCTTATTGATACGGGAGTAGGTGTACAGGATGTGGAACACCCTAATGAAAGACTTAGTGCTGAATTGATAGAAGCAGTAGGGTTTCAATTGGATATGAAGCTTACGGCCTATCACCAGATTATTGAATTGGGATTAGATCCTGCCAACGTAAAGGATTGTATTGTGAGTCATCTGGATCCCGACCACACCGGAGGGCTTGCAGATTTCCCAAATGCCACTGTGCATGTTTCCGCAGAAGAACTTATCAATTTCTACAGTGACAATCCTCGTTATCTTGAAGGTCATCTTGCCCATAATCCTCCAATTAAAGAATATGGAATATCTGATGAGCAATGGTTTGGATTTGAGGCAAGAAAAGTAAAAACCTCCCTGAAAACTGAAATTTATCTCATTCCCCTGTTTGGTCATACATTAGGACATTGCGGAATCGCCATAGAATGGGAAGGAAAATGGCTATTCTATATTGGAGATGCCTATTATCTGAGAGCAGAACTGGAAGATGAGCAAAATCCTGCCGGCCAATTAGCTGAAGCCCGAGCCGATGACAATACGAGACGTCTTGAATCTATGGAAAAGATAAAAGCACTCATGAAGGAGCACCCGCAAATAGAAGTTTTCGGCTATCATGATCGTGAAGAATTTGTGTCTTAAAGTAAGGAAGCTGGAAGAGGGAAGCTGGAAGTTATGATCCTGCCTAAAACTCCTGAAAATCATATAATCAGAAGTGCACCCTTCTTTTTATGCCTTTAACGACTTCCCTCTTCCAGCATCCTGCTTCCTACCCTATAAAAAAACAAAACCCTCGCTTTTCGGCAAGGGTTTGTGTATTATACTCTATATCAGTTACCATTATGGTTCCTGCATAACCTTTTTCATCTCATCAAATTCACTTTCAATCACAGCATCGGGCTTGTAAGTGGCTAAGGAAACAATAATATTAGTCAATAAAGAAAGGATGAATCCCGGAATGATTTCATACCATTCTTTCAACGGATGCTGAAGGTATACCCATGCAAGCACTGTAATTCCTCCCACTAACATTCCGGCAAAACCTCCCTGCCATGTTGTTTTCTTCCACAAAAGAGACAAAAGAATCAATGGTCCGAATGCTGAACCGAAACCTGCCCAGGCATTTCCTACCAGGTTAAGGATACTGTCTTTTGGGTCTAATGATAAAAGCACAGCAATTACTGCTACCAATAGAACGGAAAGTCTGCTGGCCACCAGAAGCTGTTTGGGTGTTGCTTTTTTATTCAGGAAAGCTTTATAAATATCCTCTGTTAATGAACTTGAAGTTACCAATAATTGGGAAGAAATAGTACTCATTACAGCTGCAAGAATCGCCGTTAACAGGAATCCTGCAATAAACGGATGGAATAAAATACGGGAGAAGTAAATGAAAATGGTTTCTGCTTCTGTCTTTGATCCATCGAACTTTATCATCGTTTCTATATCAAATTTCTGCAGGTAAGCAATTCCTACCAACCCGATAGCTAAAGCTCCCGCAACCGTAAAGATCATCCATGTAATCCCGATTCTTCTTGCCTTAACCAGATCCTTTGGCTTATCAATAGCCATGAAACGAACCAGGATATGGGGCTGCCCGCAGTATCCTAATCCCCAGGCTAATAAGGAAACAATACTTATTGTAGTGGTTCCCCTGAACATATCCAGGTATTTTGGATCTTTAGCTTCAATAAGTGATAAAGTCTCTCCTACTCCTCCAATCTGGGTAATGGCAACAATAGGTACAATCACCAATGCCAGCACCATAATAGTTCCCTGCACAAAATCAGTAAGACTTACTGCCAGGAATCCGCCCAAAAACGTGTATAGAACAACAACTAAACTTGTTAATAGTAATCCTACGGTATAATCCATTCCGAAAGCTGATTCGAAGAGTTTTCCGCCGGATACCATTCCTGCTGAGGTGTAAAGAGTGAAAAATACCAGAATAAAAATAGAAGAAGTAATCTTCAGAATATGGTTTTTATTTTTGAACCTGTTTTCAAAAAATACGGGTAGTGTGATGGCATTTTGAGCTACTTCAGTATAAATTCTAAGTCTTGGGGCTACAATAATGTAATTGAGAAATGCTCCGAGTGTTAAGCCTATCGCGATCCATGAACTTGAAATACCGGAAAGATACATAGCTCCCGGAACCCCCATCAGCAGCCAGCCACTCATATCAGCTGCTCCCGCAGATAGTGCTGTAACAGCAGCTCCCATTTTCCTTCCTCCAATTAAAAATTCTTCCGAATTGTTTGTTGATTTTCTATAAGAATATATGCCTATACCTATCATTAATAACAGATACAACCCCACAGAAATCCCTTCATATACTTGCATATCATTTTTTTTATGAAGCCGAAGATAGCCATTTTCTCAGAAATAAGGGCTCTGTTATCTGGTAATAATGTTATCCAACAATAGCAAAGCAATGTAAATATTAAACTATAAATATCTTATTCTAAATGATATTCTATCAAAATGAAACATAAACTAAAATAATCCTGATAAGGTTTTTGAATATCTAAGATGATTGTCTTAATTTTCAATAATGGGAAAACACGGACTCAGGATATTATCTGCAAATTCTTCTAATTTTCCTTTAGATAATCTGATAATAAAATAATTATTGGAACTGCTTCCCTCATGATCTCTGTAATAAACCACTCCATAAGAAGCCGGTAAAATTTCCCCGATGTAACGTAATAAGGCTTTCATCTCTTCCAAAATACCATTTTCATGATTTAACACTCCTATTAATGGTAATATATAGCTTTCATTGCAATTGATAATGGTAGAGAATTGTGAAAAGGTATTGAATGTATGAAGCGTGTTCTCCAGAAGAGATATCTGTTCTTTCAATTTTGTGAAATCTTCCTCGTATGGATCAAATTCCAAAGTAATCCAACCTTTATATTCAAACATAGGCAAATAATTTTTTTAACAATTTAAATCATAGATTCATGAATATCCGTTTTACTTTTTCTCCATCATTACGACCAACTGAGAGAATTGGCTACATATATATTTTCAAAAATATTCTTTATCAGTGTATTATGTTCCGGTAAAAAATGAATTTCCTTGCTGTGAATGAATACTTTTACCAGATCTCCCCTGTGATGATATCCGTTTAAAACAATGGCATCTAACCACTGATATTGAATCATTTTAATACAGTTTTCAAATCTTGCTAAGGGATCGGCTGTATCGAGGAAACTTAAATTCAGATCATCTGCATACATATTTTTATCAACAATGAACTGCGTTAAATTTTTAGCAACATTAAAAGCAGAAAAGTTTTTAAACAATTCATCAGCAGTTGTAAAATCGGTTTCAACAATATCTACATACACTTTCTTTTCTGAAGCTAAATAGTCTTTGTTTATGATTTTCATGCCAAAACTCAGCTGAATATTATTTCTTTTCAACGCCCTCTTCCATTCATCTATCTTTTCTGATAAAGTATCATCTGCATATTCCCATAAAAAAGAGAAAACATTTCCCTCCATATCCAATACTTCTGCAAGTTTGAATTCTTCCGTTTTGTCATAAAAGAACCACGAGCTTGTAAAACCATCCAATATCTCAGCATCCAAATATTTTGCTAAGTAATCATTATTTACATCTGCATAATACCTCATATTACTTTCTCTTAATGAATACGTTCTCTTCTCAGGTTATCAGTAGCCTGTAGGATTTTATTTTTCAGAATGGCATTATAATCAGGATTTTTCAGAAGAAACTGGTTAACTGCTTCAAAGGCTTTTGGATCCTGATAGCTTCCGAATGTAGAACGAAGCCAGTTATCCGGGAAAAATATGTCTCCCGTTTTCTGAATTTCCTGTAAAATGTCCAAAGACTTAGCGAGATAATGGATAGAAGATTTCTGTCTTAACGGATGATGTAGATAACCTAATGCCGATCCCACAGCAGATTCATTGGTCCGGTTCTGCTTTTGCATAAGTCCGTTGAAGAAATCATCACGCACTTTCTGATCAGATGATGCAGCCTGCATAATGATCTTAAATCGGTTAATCCTATCCTGGTTTTTAATTCTTGTCAGCTGTTCCTGCAACAGCTCATTATTATTCGAGTTTCTTATTGACAAGGCAAGAGCAAGATTGGTGAAATCTTCATCATTAAGCGACACTCCTTGTGGCGGCGTCTGAGACTTCCAGATCTTATACAGCTTATCATAGGCCACTTGAGACTGGAAAATACTCTGATAACCATCAAACACAATCTTCTTATTGTTTTTTGCCGTGTGTATTTCCAAAGCCTTCCAGAAAAGATTTTCCAAATTTGTTGATTCTTTCAATCTGATATTTTCGGATAAGAAGTTCCAGTAAATAGAAGAAATATAACCTGTAATCAAACGAAGATTCAGCTCTGTAGTTTCTTTGGTTAGCTGTCCTGCAAAAAAGTTTAATAATTCCTGAGCTTCAACTCCTGAACTGTTCAGCATATTTTCATACAGCGAAATATAGGCACTGGCACGGCTGATCGGATCTTTTATCAAAGAAAAGCTGGAGATAACCGTTCTATCTGTTCTGAACACTCCATAGCCTATTCCTGATGAGTTTTGCAGGATAAACAGAGGTTTTGCTTTTCCTTTTAATTCAGAAATATCCTGTTGCTTCTCCTCCAGTTTTACATTCACCTTTTCTACTCGGTCAGCATAAAATAAACTGATCTCAAATTCCTGAGGCCATAAATTCTGCTCTTTTCCATATTCCGGTTTTTGAGTAATGGTAAAACGTTCTATCTTGTCTCCTTTATACTTTACTTCATAATCAATAACAGGCCTTCCGGGATCGTTTACCCATACTTTATTCCAGCTTTGAAGGTCTTTTGGGGTATGCTTATCAAGAATAGCAATAAGATCCGGCCAGCTTGCATTGTTAAAAGCATATTTTGTAAGATATTCACTGACTCCTTTTTGGAAGTCTTTCTCTCCGATCAGTAATTCCAATTGACGCATCATAATAGGAGCCTTGTTGTAAATAATAGGGCCATACATCATTCCTGCGTTTTGCAGATTATCCAGGATTTGGCGGATAGGATTTGCTCCCAACGTTCGGTCTACAGAATAGGCAGCCGGAAAATGGGTTGTTAAAAATTTCAGATTATATACACTTTTATCTGAAGAGGCTCCGGTACTTTTATCCGCCATAAAATTGGCAAAAACTTCTTTCATCCAGACGTCATTAAACCAATCCATCGTTACCATATCGCCGAACCAAAGGTGAGCTACTTCATGGGCAATCAGATTGGAACGGTTATTCAGCTGGTTCTGGGTGGCGTTTTTATCTAAAAACAATGTAGAGTTCTGAAATAATATGGCTCCCGGATGTTCCATTCCACCGAATTGAAAATCCGGAACCACTGCCATTCCATGTTTTTGAAAAGGATGTTTAATACCGGTCCATTTTTCATAATAGGCCAGTGAATTTCGATATAAGGTGAAAATAGAATCCATGCTGTTCTTAATTTTCACAGAATCTGTTTCACGATATAACATCCTGGAGTCCTGCTGGCTGATTTTCTCCGTATGGTTTTTAAAATCTCCGGCAGCAAAAGAAAAAAGATAGGTAGGAATAAGATCTGACTGATTAAACTTCAACGTTTTCTGCCCTTGCTGAACAAAGGTATCATTCAGTTTTCCGTTGGATATGGCACTCCATTTTTCAGGAATGGTTAACGTAAGGGCATAATTAGCCTTCAGATTGGGTTGATCAAAACATGGGAACATTGTTCTTGCACGATCTGGCACAAATAAGGCATACAGATAGCCATCACGTCTGTTCAAAGCTCCGTTTCCTGCCAGAAAATTAAAATGAATTTCATTAGATCCTGATTTCAGGTACTGAGAATCAATAACCACATGCTCATTTTCCAGAACAGGTTTTATAGCCTTTCCGTTCACTGATACGGATAAAAGTGATGAAGGATCTTCTTTAAAATCAATCAGCAGTGGAGATTCGTTTGTTTTTTTATACTGAAAACGAAGAACTTCAGTTCCGGAGATCCTTTCTGTTTTACTTTCAGGAATTTTCAGGCTGAGTTCATATTTAATCTCACTTAATGTACTTTTTCTCAACTGAGCCAGTTCATACGAAACCCCGGATTCAATCTTGGACGAAGATTTCATTTGCGCATGGTAACCGGTATTGAAAACAACTAAGAATAATGCTAACAGACGTACTTTTTTCATACCTCAAATATAAGGATTGGATGTTAAGGGAAAAACACCAATTTCGAAGACATTCATAAAATTAAGCTTTTATTTCAATAACAAAAGCCACTTTTAAAGAGTGTAGACCATCTTTTTTCCAAATACATATTTCCTTATTATTATTTTATGATTTCCAAAAAGGCCAATACTGTAACAAGAATCATAAACCCCAATACCGCATAATATCCCATGAGTGCAGTATAAGTACTTTTCCTGTAAGTATCAAAATGTTTAATATTCACAAAAAATCCAACCCCATTTAAAGCTATTACAAAGGCCAGAATTATTTTCTTACCTGTAAAATCATTTCCCAATATCCAATAAAAAAATACAATTCCTATAGCAATGATAATCCAGGAAAAGAGTTCTAATGGATTTTTTTTATAAAGATTTTTCATTAGTTTTTGTTTAAGAAATAAGTCTTTATCTTTTTAAATAGGACAAATAAAAGAGTCAGTACTACAGCACCGCCTATAATGAAAATCCACCAGTTTGGAAGTACCCAAAACAGGAAATATTTCAGGGAATTAATGCTATAAGACACCCAATTATTGGATGGATAAATTTGTTGAAAAGCACTGTCTTCAAGCCCTAAAACAAAACAGGGTACCGACAGCAATATCATGCATACAATAAAAAACTTTATATTTTTTCTCATCATCCTGTTATCTGCATTTTAAGTTATTACAATTCCATCTATTCTTTCATAAAGCTACATAGTATTGCTTCATTATACAAATATTATTTTTTCAAAAAATTAAATTTATTTTTAAGTAAAAAAACACCTAATCAGAATGATTAATAAAGGCTTTTCAAAGGAAATCAAGAGATTATTTTTTCATCTATTTATATTAATTCCAGATAAATAAAATTATTTTCACTTATTATCATAAATTATTAATACTTTAGCAGGATAATTAAAATGAATGGGTATACTCCTTAAACCAATTGATATTGTAGATGACATTTCACAGGAAGATTTCCGTGAAAAATACTTAAAGCCATGT
>NZ_MAYF01000348.1 GCF_001684955.1 Chryseobacterium contaminans
AAATGCAATACCCGATATAATATGACCTTATTTTCCAGGATCAGAACCGAATCTATCAGCAAGGAAATCTTCAACAGGCTTTCAGAGAATGACACAGAGCTGGTCTGGGAATATGCCTTTTCCCGCGAAACAAGAAGAAAAAATAATGCAGAGGCAGATCTGGACAGTGTTGAATATGAAATTCAGTTTGATGAGGTTTCACTAGAGCAGATGATGGCTTCAGGTAGTGAAGTACTGAGTTTTACAATCAAATGTCCTTTTGAATTTAATCTGAGAATATCTACCGTGATAAGAACCTGCTTAAACCTTTCATCAGGTAAATTGAATCAATTGATTGACGCAGATGCTGTCTTTGTTCATGGAAAGCCCCTACAGAAAAAACATAAGGTACAGAACGGAGATATTGTTAACATTCAAAAAGAGATATTGAAGAATATATTATACAATGGAGAGAATCAGATTGAAGTAGGTTTAGAAAAATAAAATCTATATAAAATATGGACCATTTCAGAGGAAATGGTCCATTTATTTTTATGGTAAAATTATTGTTTTGGATTGACTTATCCGGAAAATTCATCCAGCATATCCGCTGAAGGAACAAAAAATAAAGTTCCGGTCCGGGCCGTACTGAAATCCAGAATTCTGTCATAATTTCCTACAGGATCACCAATAAACATATTCGTCAGCATTTTTTCAACGGTACTGAATGTGCTGGCATAGCAGATAAAATAAGTCCCCATTTCATTCGTAGAAACATTTCCAAAAGGCATATTATCCCTCACAACCTTGAAATCATCTCCTACATTAGCCAAGGCAATATGAGAGTTTTTGGGTTTTACATCATCATCCATTTCAATATCCTGTTCTTTTGACCTTCCGATCACTTTTTCCTGATCTTCTACAGAAAGAGATTTCCAGGCATTCATATTATGGATATATTTCTGAACAAAAAGATAGCTTCCACCTTCATATTCAGGATCTGTATCTCCTATAATAGCAAAATAATCACGGTCTTTCCCATGTGGATTTTCTGTACCATCCACAAAACCTAAAATGGATCTGCTGTCCCAATAGCGGAATCCCTGAACTTCCACTACACAATCAGCAATTTCTGTCATGAAATCCGAAATGGTAGAAGCCATATCATACGCCAGGCTTTTTTCATCGGAACGAATATGAAAATGAATGTCTCCTCTTGTACTCACAGCAGTATGCTTACTGCCTTTTATTTCTTCAAACTTTTTAAATTCTTTAGGCAATGGGCTGGGTAATTCAAGTTGTAACCAGGCTTCATATCCAATTCCCATCACACAGCTTGCTTTTGAATTCGGAAAACGATCCAAAGCTGAGTTGTTCAGATTAGTGACAAGGGCGCACATTCTCTGGAATACAGATTTAATCTTGGAAGGATCTGCATCCTGTTTGAAATTCCAAACCAAAAAGTAGGTGTTGTTGTTGGGATAATCGGTAACATTCTGAGAGTTCATATTTTTTTGTGTTTCGTTTACAGGCATTTTTACTGTTTCTAATGAATCAAATTTAATAAATGATAATGGTAACACACCATTTTATTCTTGAGATAAACAATTTATGACATTTTTTTCACAAATTAATGCAGAGACTTTTAGTTTTTCGATCATTAAACAAGACTTAAAATGAGTATTATTGTAATGAAATTAACCATCAATAAATAATATGGGGCATTGGGAGATTTTTCTGTTGTTTTTGATCATTGCATTTGTGTATTCATCGGTAGGATTTGGAGGCGGGTCCAGTTATCTGGCTGTATTGGCTATGTATAGTCTGCCTTATCAGGAAATCCGTTTAACAGCATTGATTTGTAACGTCATTGTTGTAGTTGGAGGGGTATACATTTACATTAAAAATAAACAGATCAATTGGAAAAAAGTACTTCCCATAACGTTGGTAAGCGTTCCAATGGCCTATTTGGGAGCCATACTGAAAATAAGCCAGGAAACATTTTTTCTGATTTTAGGAATCACTCTTATTATAGCAGCACTCTTATTATGGATTAAAACAGAAACTAAAAACGAAGAAATAATCTCAAAGGAATCAAAATATGGAGTTCTTGGAAACAGTTTTTTAGGGGGCGGAATAGGGTTCCTATCCGGGCTGGTAGGCATTGGAGGTGGTATTTTTCTCTCTCCATTATTGAACTTAATGAAATGGGACACCCCAAGAAAAATAGCTGCTACTTCCAGTGTTTTTATATTGGTAAATTCAGTATCAGGTATTTTCGGACAAATATCCAAACTTTCCGTAGAAATGGATTATTTCAGAATTTTAAGCTTATGCCTTGCTGTTTTTATAGGCGGGCAAGTTGGGTCCAGAATGTCCCTGAAATGGAATCCTCTGGTGATAAAAAGAATGACAGCGGTTTTGGTATTGGTGGCAGGAATAAATGTTCTCATAAAATATTGGTAAAAACTTAGTTTAAAAATAAAATGAAACTTAAAATATTGGCTTTTGGAATAACAAAGGATATTTTCGGAGCATCAGAAAAAGAATTGGAAATTCAGGATGATTTGAATGTCAGTCAATTAAAAAAGAGGTTGGAAAAAGACTTTCCACAGCTCATCAAACTGAAATCCTATTTCATCGCGGTGAATGAAGAATATGCTGAAGACGGTCAGATCATTGTAAGCACAGACGAAATAGCGGTTATTCCCCCGGTAAGTGGTGGATAACTCTTATGATACTCAAAAAATATTCGTGCATGCATGGCGGAAAAAATGCAACAAATGCACGAATAAAATAGCTTGTGAAATTAAAGCATAAAAATGAAAGGAAATGAAATGACTGATATCAGAATCACAGAAAATATATTAAACATAAACGAATGCCTTACTCTGGCTCAGGATCTGAGTAGTGGCGGCATTGCAACATTCATAGGAACTGTCCGTAACATTACTCAGAATAAACCTGTCGTTCGTTTGGAATATGAATGCTATCAATCTATGGCAATCAAGGAAATCAGGAAAATTGTAGACCAGGCTATAACATTGTTTTCCGTACGTAATATTGTGGTTCACCACCGTACCGGAATATTGTTTCCTGGTGATGCTGCAGTCATTATTGTCGTAAGTGACGGACACCGGGATGCTGTTTTTGATGCCTGCCGTTACATCATTGATACCATCAAGAAAACTGTTCCTATATGGAAAAAAGAGATTTTTGAAGATGGTGAAGAATGGGTTTCTGCCCATCCGTAATTGAAGAACAAAAATTCGTATATTTACTATAACAGATGATGTATGTATGAAAATCAACACATTAGAAAATAAATCTGTACAGAAAATAGATATTGTTAAAGTAAAAGAAGACAGCAGTTTTCCTTATACAGACGATATTTCTGTAGAAGAACCGCTGGAAATCCGGATTTCCTATGGCCCAAAAGACCAGAGGATCACTAAAAACATATCTGTAACGATGAGAACACCGGGTAACGATGCCGAACTGGCAGCCGGTTTTCTATTTACAGAAGGAATTATTTCAGGCTCCCATGAGATTCAAAATATAGACCATCCGCAGGCAGAATGCTCCAGAAACAGAGAAAATATCATTGAAGTGGAGCTGACGGAAAATTTTGTTCCACACCTAAAAAACGTTGACAGAAATTTTTATACTACATCCAGTTGTGGAGTCTGTGGTAAAGGTTCTATCGAGTCCATTAAAACCGTAAGTACTTTTCAGCATATCGAACGGGAAGAGCATATTTTATTATTTGATGTATTATATCAGTTAGCCGGCAATCTACAGTCTTTTCAGAATAATTTCAGTGCTACAGGTGGAATTCATGCCTCCGGGATTTTTAATTTTGAAGGAGAACTGTTGGCACTACGGGAAGATGTAGGAAGACATAATGCATTGGATAAACTGATCGGACATGCATTATTCACAGGACAACTGCCATTGAAGGATAAAATTTTAGTGTTGAGCGGAAGGGCAAGCTTCGAGCTTATTCAAAAGGCTGCTATGGCAGGAATTTCAGTGGTGGCAGCAATAGGTGCACCGTCCAGTCTTGCAGTAGATGTAGCAAAAGAGTTTGATATGACGCTGTTGGGTTTCCTTAGAGACAATAGGTTTAATATTTATAACGAAAGCAGTTTCCACAAAATCACTGAAAAGTAGATAATAATGGTACGAATACACGAATAAGATTAGTGAATGGGACTTGATATATTCTAAAAACAATAGATATAATAAATAATTAGTAATATTTAGTTACGAGCACAAAAATTATTCGTGGCAAAAAATAAAAGATTTCATAATCAATGATAACCATCACGAACAAATAAAATAATTTGATTTCGTGGTTAAAAGAAAGAAACAAATGAAAATAAGAATAAAAGACAACTCCATCAGGTTTCGTTTAACCCAGTCCGAAGTTTCAGAGTTAGGAAAAAACGGAATAGTTTCCAGTTTTACGGAATTTGTAGACAGACCATTCATCTATACCATAGAAAAAACAAATGATGCCACGCTATCAGCGGCATTTATTGAAAATAGAATTGTAATGAAAATGCCCGAAGCCATGGTAGAAGAATTAGTTTCCACAGATATTGTGGGATTTGACGGGCAGGTGGGTCCTGTAAAACTTTTGGTAGAAAAAGATTTTGTCTGCATAGACAATACAATGGAAGACCAGAGTGATAATTACCCGAATCCCAATCTAAAATGCTAATCACTTTACAAAAATAAAAGGTTATGGAAGAAAATAATAAAAAGAAAGTAGAAGAAGAAATCAGCAGAGAACCCAATGCTGAGAATCCGTTCACTTTACTAAACCTTAAATTAACACACGTAGAAAAAGCAGCTGCGGGAGTTCCGGCAGTAATGGCTGCTTTTAGTGATTTATTTGAAGAAAAAACACCAATCCGGGGAATGAGAGCCTTGTTCAAAATGAATCAGGTAGGTGGTTTCGACTGTCCAAGCTGTGCATGGCCAGATCCTGATGATGAGCGTTCCGTGCTTGGCGAGTATTGTGAAAATGGTGCAAAAGCCCTTGCAGAAGAGGCAACCACCAAAAAAGTAACCCCTGAATTTTTCAAGCAAAATTCCGTATACGACCTGGCAAAATTAGATGATTATCAGATCGGGAAAATGGGACGACTTACCGACCCAATGTATCTGGCTCCTGGAGCAACTCATTATGAACCCATAAGTTGGGATAATGCTTTCAAAAAGATTGCGGAACATTTCAATGCATTGGAATCTCCTGATCAGGCAGCCTTTTATACATCAGGAAGAACAAGTAATGAAGCATCGTTTGTTTATCAGTTGTTTGCGAAAGAATTCGGAACGAATAATATGCCCGACTGTTCCAATATGTGTCATGAAACATCCGGTTCTGCGCTTCGTCCAACTATAGGAATTGGTAAAGGAACGGTAACCCTGGAAGATTTTTATGATGCCGAAGTGATTGTGATCATCGGTCAAAATCCGGGAACCAATGCGCCGAGAATGATGAGTGCTCTGGCAAAAGGGAAAAAGAATGGAGCCAAAATCATTGTCATTAATCCATTGCCGGAAGCCGGGCTGATGGGATTTATTAACCCTCAGAGCGTTAAAGAAATCCTCATCGGAGGAGTACAGCTGGCCGATCTCTATTTGCCTGTCAAGATTAACGGAGATATGGCTTTATTGAAAGCTTTGGAGATCCTTTTAATAGAATTTGAAAAGCAAAATCCAGGTAAGGTTTTTGATGAAGATTTCATTAAAAATAAGACAGTAGGATATGAGGATTTTATGAAGCAGTTTGACCAGTACAAACTGGAAGAGCTGGCTGAGCTTTCAGGAGTTTCTGAAAAAGCACTTCGTCAGGCAGCAGAAATGATGGCTTTCAAAAAGAAGATTATCGTTAGCTGGGGAATGGGGCTTACCCAACAGCCGAACGGAGTAGATATGATCCGCGAAATTCTCAATATCCTTTTATTGAAAGGAAGTATCGGTAAACCCGGAGCGGGAGTCTGCCCTGTACGAGGCCACAGCAACGTTCAGGGAAACAGAACGATGATGATTGATGAAAAACCAACGGATGAACAGCTTGACCGCCTTGAAAATTTCTACGGTTTCAAAGTTCCCCGCAAACATGGATACGATGTAGTGCGTGCCATAAAGGCCATTCACGAAGAAAAAATAAAAGTAATGTTCTGTATGGGTGGAAATTTCCTTTCTGCAACACCGGATACTACTTATACAGCCAATGCTTTGAGAAAACTTAATTTGCTGGTATGCGTTTCCACCAAACTGAACAGAGGGCATCTTGTTCATGGGAAAGAAGCTTTAATTCTCCCAACGTATGGCCGAAGTGACAAAGATATTGTAAATGGTGAAGTGCAGATCATCACCACAGAAAACTCAATGGGTGTGGTTCAGAGTTCAAAAGGAATGCTGGATGCCGTTTCAGATAATCTCATCAATGAGACTCAGATCGTATGCCGTATGGCCATGGCCACTCTGGGAAGCCGTTCCGTAGTAAACTGGCAGCGTTTTCATGATAGCTATGATGCGGTAAGAGATGATATTGAACAGTGTATCCCTGGTTTTAAAGACTATAATGTACGCGTCAGACAAAAAGGAGGATTCTATCTTCCCAATGCAGCAAGAGATGAGCAGATTTTTGCTAAAGAATTAGGCGGACGTGCTCCGTTTACATTAACCGAAATTCCTGATAATACGCTGGCACCTGATGAATATATGATGGCTACAACCCGTACTCATGACCAATTCAATACAACCATTTACGGCTTAGATGACCGTTACCGTGGAATTAAAAATGAACGTCGTGTCATCTTTATGAATCAAAAGGATATTGATAAAGCAGGATTTAAAGCAGGCGATAAAGTAGATCTTTTCAACTATGATGACGGCATAGAAAGAGTTGCTCCTCTGTTTATCATTGTTTCCTATCAGATTCCTGAAAAGAATACTGTTACCTATTTCCCTGAAACCAATGTTTTGGTCTCTGTAAATAATGTGGTGAAGGAAAGTAATATGCCGGCTTCCAAATATGTGAAAATCAAGATTAAAAAACACGATCCTGAGGTATATAAAAAAGTAGATGAAATGTTGTATCAGGGTGCTATTCAAAGACCATAATTATTCTTATATTGTTGTATGAAAAAAATACTGCCTGTAGCGCTGTTATTGCTTTCCGGCTGGGCGTTCGGTCAATCCGGATTCAAGCTGAAAGTGAGTGGGGAAGTTCCTGCACCTTTAGAGCTGAGCCTGGGTGATTTATCAAAGATGCCGAGAAAAGAAGCCTCTCTTAAAGATAAAGATGGAAACGTTCATGTGTACACAGGCGTTTCTGTTCAGGATATTCTTGCAAAGGCCGGAGCTCCTTCAGGAAAAGAGCTTCATGGTGAGAATATATCAAAATATCTGCTGGCAAAATGTAAAGACGGTTATCAGGTTTTATTTTCATTAGCAGAGCTGGATGCTTCCATTGCGGATAAAAACGTTATTGTAGCAGATACGATGGACGGAAAACCTCTGGCAGAATCCAAAGGACCGCTTCGTATTGTTGCAGAAGGTGAGAAGAAGCCTGCACGCAGCTCTTATCAGTTGGAATCTTTAGTAATTGGACAGATCAAAAAATAAATTTAAAAATTAGGATTTACAAAAAACAGTATGATTATAAGGAAGAAAGAACATTGGTTTAAAATGCTTTTTGTCTGGCATGGCTCAGTATTACCTGGGTTGTTGCCCCGTCTTTTTTTGCTTTTTATCATATCGTTGGGCGTAGTTTACCTTCGTGGAGTTATTTTTTCCTTTAAAGTTCCGCTTAACCCGGCACCATTAACACTATTCGGATTTGTACTGGCCTTATTCTTAGGATTCAGGAATAATGCCAGCTATGACCGATTCTGGGAAGGACGTAAGTTATGGGGAGCTTTATTAAATACCGCACGATCATTAACCCGCCAAGCCCTAACATTAAAAAATACAGAAAACAAAGTTTCCGTTTCAGAATTTATCGCGTTATTAGGCGCTTTTATTTTTGCTTTGAAACATCAGCTGAGAGGTACGGATGCACATAATGATCTGAAAGAAAGATTAAATGAAGATCAGTTAAAAATAGTTTTGGCGTCAAAGTATAAACCTGCTGTTATAATGAGGTTATTGGCAGAATGGGTTCAGCAGGCAAAAGAAGAAGGAAGTATAGATACCATTCAGCAGGCCCGTTTTGATGAGAACTTTGATAAACTTTCAGATATTGTAGGCGGGTGTGAAAGAATTGTTTCCACGCCGCTTCCTTACAGTTACCGTGTTTTACTGCACCGTACCGTATATATTTACTGTTTTCTATTGCCGTTTGGGTTAGTAGATTCTTTGAGATGGTTTACTCCGCTTATTGTTGTTTTTGTTGCTTATACATTCGTGGCATTTGAGGCCATTGCAGATGAAATTGAAGAACCATTTGGTACGGATGCCAATGATCTGGCTCTGAATACAATGTCTGTAATGATTGATGAAACAATTCATGAAATGGCAGGAGAAGAATTTGCTGTCTCTAAGAAAGAAAAATATACTATTATAGATTGATTGTAAACTTATGGAACCTTTGAAAAGACCGATTATTTATACGATTGGACATTCTACCCATTCCCTGGAAGAATTTATGGAGATGTTGAAATCATTTAATATTGAAGTTTTAGCTGATGTAAGGAGATTTGCAGGTTCAAAGAGATATCCGTGGTTCAGTAAAGACAATCTGGGGAAAGTGTTACCGGAACATGGTATTGAATATATTCATTTCGAGACATTGGGAGGAAGAAGAAAAGTACAGCCCAATTCAGTGAATAGCCGCTGGAGAAATGAATCCTTCCGTGGATATGCTGATTATATGCAGACCGAAGAATTTACCAAAGCTATTGAAAAACTAGAGACAATAGCGAGGTTAAAAACAACAGCATTTATGTGCTCAGAAGCTGTATGGTGGAGCTGTCACAGATCCATGATCTCAGATTACCTAAAAGCAAAAGGGTGGGATGTAGAACATATCATGAATGTAGGGAAAGCAGATGAGCATCCTTATACCGCTCCGGCAAGAGTCAGTAATGGAAAAGTCTTCTATTCAGATGTAAGTTTGTTTGATTAAATAGACTGGTGAGC
The DNA here is from genome assembly GCF_001684955.1 of Chryseobacterium contaminans. GTDB lineage: Bacteria > Bacteroidota > Bacteroidia > Flavobacteriales > Weeksellaceae > Chryseobacterium > Chryseobacterium contaminans. Next base: position 9,142 of record NZ_MAYF01000348.1, read on the forward strand.
AAGGTGAAGCAATCTCAATAATTAAATTAAAAATATCTCGGCAGATTTTACAGATTATGCAGATCTTATACGTTGACATTTGTAAACATGTATTTTATCTTCCTGTCTGTCATTCCGTAGGAATCTCAACTTCGTTTTTAGAATATTATAGTATAGATTCCTACGGAATGACAATGCTCCATGTTGATTTTCATTTATGTAAACAAAAAACGAATTTATTCAACAAAAAATTATTCGTGCGGCCAATAAAACCTTTTGTACCTTTTGGCTATTTACAGTTAAAAAAACTACTGTGGTATTTCATTAATACCGTTTTTCAAAGAAAACACCTCCTTCTCAGGAAATTCCTTTTTGATTTTTCTCACGGCTTCCATGCTTCGTTTACCGGATTGGCAGTAAACCACTATGGGATTTGAAATCGAAGAAATAAAAGAGTAGTGGTTCTCCAGTTCATCTAAAGGAATATTTTTTCCACCAATATTAAAATGCTGGTGCTCTTCCTTTGTACGCACATCTATAGTTTCAAAATTTGCCTGATCCTTTTTAAACTGTTCAAAGCTCATAAGCTGAACAGTCTGGGGAAGGGCTGAGATCTGAACCGATGTTTTTCTTAGCTTGATGATCTGAGTTTTACCACTCATTACGTTCATCATCCATAGTTTTCCGGCTAAGATTTCTTCAGATCCTATGAGGTATTTGATAGCTTCGTTGGCCTGCATACAGCCTATCATCCCAGCTAAAGTAGGAATTACACCTCCTTCTCGGCAGTTAGGAACCTGAGACTCTTCCGCATTGGGGAAAACGTCGCGATAGTTAGGAGAATAAGTACCATCCTCTTGTAAAACATTCCAGATACTGACCTGTCCTTCATGTTGATAAATGGCTCCATAAACTAAAGGTTTTCCAGCTAAAACACAGGCATCATTCAACAGGCATTTGGTTTCAAAATTATCTGTTCCTTCAATGATGAGATCAAATTCTGAGATCAGTTCCATTACATTAGTGGAAGTGATGCGTAGTGTATAAGGAATAATGGAAACGGCAGGGTTCTGTTGTTTTAATCTTTTGGCAGCAACATTTACTTTATAAGTTCCTATATCATCAGGAGTAAATAAAATCTGGCGATGGAGATTACTTAAAGAAACAATATCATCATCTGCAATACCAATAGTTCCAATACCGGAAGACGCAAGGTATTGAGCCGTAGGGCAGCCAAGTCCTCCCATTCCTACGATAAGGACTCTGGCATTGTTCAGCAGTTCCTGAGACTCCATACCAAACCCTGGTAAAGCAATCTGACACTGATAACGTTCAAATGATGTATTCATAATTGTTTTTTATTTTTCTTGCTGCAATTTCTTAGCCACGAATGCCAGAATTTTTAATGCTTATTTGTTAATTTATTCCCTTTATTATTAGAATTATTCGTGCATTAGTGACGATTTATATATTCTCGCAGATTATGCAGATTTCGCAGATTTTTATAGCTATTTATTTCTACGGTATTCAATTTTTATCGCAGATAAAATCTTTGCGCCTTAAAAACACAAAGGAGATAAATAAATTACGCCTTTGCGTTTCCTAACAAATCTGAAATGAAAATACCAAACCCTAAGCTTGCTTCGCTTCGCTCGCAATGACAATCAACGGTTTGCCTTTGCTCAAAGTCTTATGTAGCTATGTGGTTAAAAATCAGCCTTTCAGGATTCGTTGTGCTTTTTCTGCATCTTTAGGGGTATTCACATTCATTAAGGCATCCGGATTATCCGGTTTTAATATAAGTGTATCACTATTAATTAAAACCTTCCGCGGACAGGTATTCCCGATTCCCAGAAAATTAAGCAGTAAAGGATAACTTTTAGGCTCCCAAATGGTAATCAAAGGCTCTGGTAAGCCGTCAAAAGGACTTTCATAAGTAGTTGCTGCCTTTTCAGGATTTCTTGACTGTATTAAAAATTCCAGAGATTTTGGATCCAATAACGGGAGATCACAAGCTACTACTAACCATGCTTTATCTCTTTGTGCCCGTAATGCAGAAAGAATTCCGCCAAAAGGCCCCATATTCAGGAAGGTATCTGTAAGAGCTTTATATTGTGAGTCAAAGTTTTCCAATTGATCTTGCCTGCAGGAAATGAAAACCTCATCACAAAAAGAAGCCAGAAGGTCTGCTGCAAAATAGCGCTGTTCCTTTCCGTGCCATTGAAGAAGATCTTTAGCTTTGCCCATTCTTACACTTTTTCCGCCAGCGAGAACGAGGCCATTGATTTTTGGAATGGTATTAGGCTCTTCTGAAATCATTTTTTCCACCTGATTTTTCTATTAATTTAATTTCTTTGATGACAATATCATGGCTTAATGCTTTGCACATATCGTAGATCGTTAATGCAGCTACTGAAGCACCGGTAAGGGCTTCCATTTCCACACCCGTTTTTGCTTCTATACTGGCTGTGCATTCAATAACAATATCATTTTGGTCATTCAATTCTATCTGTAAATTACAGTTATCAAGTCCTATGGGATGGCAAAGGGGAATAAGTTCGCTTGTTTTCTTAGCTCCCATAATTCCTGCAATGATGGCAATCTGGAAAACAGATCCTTTTTTTGTTTTAAAGTCGTCCTGTTGTAAAGCCTCCAATACATTGTCGGGTAAAGAAATAATGGCTTGTGCAACGGCTTTTCTTTTGGTTACACTTTTTCCACCAACATCTACAATGGCAGGCTGTCCTTTTTTATTAAGATGAGTAAATTCTGACATATCTTCTTTTTTAACCACAGATGTGGTGTTTTGGCACGAATACATGAATGCTTTTGTATTATTAATCAGTAACTGAAAATCAACATAGAGTTTGTCATTCTGTAGGAATCTAAACTGTTATATTTCAATAGCAAAGTTGAGATTCTTACGAAGTTTAGACATACATAATATTCATGTATTTGTGGCTTTATACTTGTTTTAATCATTATACTTCCATATCCGGTATACTTCTCCTTTCTTAAAACTATTCTGCTCCAAAGGAAGTTCTATAAAAGCATTTGTATCCGCAAGGTGAGAGAAATCTCCGGATCCATTGGTATAAACCGATTCTGCAGTGAGCTGGCCCAGCTGATTCGTACCCAGTTTCACCTGAACAAAATACTGGAGAGAAAAAGGAACTTCAATATCATTCTGTAACACTGCAAATTGAGGAGAACTTCCTGGTATTTCCAGAGACTTTTCCAGCCAGGGAATACAGTATCGGTGTAAACACATAAATACCGAAACAGGATTTCCCGGAAAGGCAAAAACAAGTTTATCAGCATTGTTTTTACCAAACCAGAACGGTTTTCCAGGTCTTTGTTTTATTTTGTGAAAAAGCTTTTTTATCCCCAGCTCTTCACAAACCTGAGGCAGATAATCAAATTTTCCCATAGATACGCCGCCACTCATAAGAAGAACATCATATTCATGGATACAGCGGGAGATTTCTTTTTTGATCTCTTCGTAATCATCATTGAGATGAAGAATATCTGCTTCAACATGGTATTTTTTCAAAACAGACTGTATCGTAATTCCGTTGGAACGCCTTAACTGATAAGCAGAAGGAATAGATTCCGGGCTTACCATTTCATCCCCTGTGGAAATGATGATAATTTTAGGCAGTTTTTTTACTGCGATAGAGGTTTTTCCAATGGAAGAGGCTATCCCAATGATGGCAGGAGTGATAACCTGATGGGCTTTTACCAGAATTTCTCCTTCTTTTTTATCTCTGCCTTTCAGATGGATATTTTGTCCTTTTTTAATGTCGACAGTAAAACTTGCCATTCCATTATTAATGGAGATATCTTCATATCGTATGACGGTATCTGCTGAACGGTCTAAAGCCGCCCCGGTCATAATTTCTATACATTCAGTTTCTGTATCAATTGGTATAGGTGGTTCTCCTGCAGACTGTACAGCTTTGATCGGAAAAGATCTGATTCCTTTTTCATAGGCATTATAACGGATGGCAATTCCATCAACGGTAGGCCGGTCAAAAGGCGGTAAATCCCTGTCTGCAGTAAGATCTTCAGCCAAAACTCTTCCTAATGCCTGGTCATAAGCAATATATTCTTTTCCAAAATCCTTTGCTTGGGAAAGTATGATATCTTCAGCCTGTTGTACGGTAATCATTTCCATAGTTATCCTCCTATTGTAGCCATCGACTGATGAATAGATGATGCATTAAGACTCTGTTGCTCAGCTTCCCATCCGTCTTTGGGCTTATGATGTATACTGTTGATTATTATATTTTTTAATTCATTATCATTGGTTCCTGAACGGATCATATCTTTTAGATTAATTCCGCCCCCTTCATACAAACAGGTTCTTAATATCCCGGAAGGAGTGATTCGTATTCTGTTGCAGTCTCCACAGAATGAACGTGTATATGCTGCAATAATGCCGATATTTCCTGTAAAACCTGGTATTTTGTAATTGTATGAGGTAGAGCTTTTAGGATCTTGCAATTTTTCTATCTCAGGAAAATGATCTTTAATATAGTTATAGATTTGCGGATAGCTCCATTTTGGGATGATATCAGCATTATTATTTCCATTGAATGGCATTTCTTCAATAAAACGGACATCTACCGGAAGGGTTTTCGTAAGTTCAACCAAAGGAATAATATCTTCTATATTCTGATGATCCATTACCACGGTGTTGATTTTTACTCTGATCTGATGTTTCAGCAAACTATCGAGTGTTTTCATCACCTTATCAAAGCTTTTACGGCGGGTGATTGTAAAGAAACGGTCTTCATCCAGCGTATCAAGGCTGAGGTTGACAGATTTTACGCCAAATGTTTTCAGTTGTGGAATGTATTGTTCAGTAAGAAGCCCATTGGTGGTTAAACTGATATCAGTAAGCCCATGAAGCTGTGATATTTTTTCAATCAGGTTGATACAATTCTTTCTGACAAAAGGCTCTCCACCTGTAATTCTGATTTTATCAACCCCAAGATCTGTAAAAACGGAACATATCCTGAGCATTTCTTCATCAGTCATAAGATCGTTTTGTTTGATCCATGGAAGTCCTTTTTCCGGCATACAGTAAGTACACCGAAGGTTGCATCTGTCCACAACGGCCAGCCTTAGATAGTTGATAGGTCTTCCGAATTTGTCTGTTAACATAGGAGTATTAGGAAAAAGATCCTTATACAAATATACTTATTGTTTTAACGATACACTAAAAATATCCCGACTGAAAAATTAAGTATAAAAAGTAAGAGATGTGCTTAAAAGTAAGAGAAATAGAAGGATAGTGTCCTGCTTTTAATTTTTTCATATTCTAATCAATCGTAAATGATATGAAAATAGGATATTCTTATCACGGTTTCTGATATTTCCGGACGAAAAAGAAGAATGTATCTTTGCACGCTGCTAAAAACAATACAAAATAAAATATATTGTATAGTCACAAAAAAACAATATATGAGGTATTTTCATAAATTAGTATTGAAAAGATAGGTATGATAATAGATAAAGAGCTGATTAATAAAAATTCAGTAGAAGAGGTATTTAACAAAGGAATTGACGTTGTTTTTCAGGATGAGATCAGTGGCGATTCCCTTAACTTTTTTCCTGATAATTGTTTTACCATTATTCTGTTGGATGAATGTGAGGGCGGAAAATGTACAACCGGCCTGAATCAATATGGCTTAAAAGCTCAGCAATTATTCATCCATCTTCCGAAAAGAGAATACAAATGGGAGCTGGCTCCTGATACAGTAGGAAGAAGACTTATTATTAATGATGAAATTCTTAAGACCTTTTCACCTACCCTTAAATTCACTTTTTCCTCCTACAGTAAATATGAACTGATAGAACCTGATGAAGAAACCTATCACAGATTCAGTCTTGAATTTAATGCCATCAGGAAAGAAATTGCTGCAGATGTGGTTTTTCCGGAGCTTATCAATGCGAGGGTACGTCTTTTGGCGCTTATAATCAATTTATGGGTAGAACATGCCTATGGAAATAAAGCATTAAGTACTCCGGATAATCTTGCCTTTCGCTTCCATATGCTGGTGGATAAATATTATAAAACACAGAAGAATGTATCTTTTTATGCTGATGAGCTGTGCATTACACCTAATTATCTTGGGGTGATCTGTAGAAAACAATATAAAATTTCACCTCTTGAATTTATCAAAGAGAGAATTATCCTTGAAGCTAAAAACCTGCTTCATAGCTCAGACAAATCCATTAAGGAAATCGCTTTTGAATTAGGGTTTCAGAACTTTTCCCATTTTTCTTATCTGTTCAGAGTAAAAACAGGATCTACTCCAAAGAATTACAGGAAAAAATTGGAAGAAACAAAACCGGATTCAGAATAAGTATCAAACAGACATCACAGTACGGAATACATGAACCGCACTCCCTGTAATTCTGATGATTTCAGGAAGATTATTTTTTATGGTAACCTCAATTTTCATTTGTCCGATACGATTAATGGCTTCTCCCTGCCTTCCGACAAATTCAAAAACTCCGTCAGAGGCTTCTATAATTTTATTCTGAATTAGATAACCACCTAAAGGTCCATTCGCATTGCCTGTAACAGGATCTTCCTGAATACCGATGGCGGGAGCAAACATTCTTCCGTAGGTTAAAACGTCTTTATCATCTGAATCAAAAGTAAATACAAAATACCCATTACAGTTGATTTCTTTGCTGAGATGGGCCAAAGCAGTAAAATCCGGATTCAGATGATTCAGCAAAGTTCTGTTGTTAATGCCAATCATCACTTTAGAATGTCCCGTAGAAGCTATTTGTATTGGGCATTTCTCATTCAGGTCTTCTTTCTTTAAGCCTAGTGCATTCACAATTCTTTGTTGTATTGATGGTTCAAAAGCAGGCTCCAGGCTAAAACTTCCCTGGGTCATAGTAACCTGATAATCATTATCTGCTTTTAGAATATCAATAGGCAGAATCCCAACCTGAGTATTAATTTTAATAGTACAGGAATCCAGCCGGTCTTCTATAGCTTTCGCGTAAAGAGCTCCAATGGTGGCATGTCCGCAGATAGGGACTTCTGTAGTAGGAGTGAAGTAACGTACGTGGTAATCAAAATCTTCTTTCGGCTTAGGTTTAATCACAAATGCTGTTTCCGAATTATTGAGTTCTCTGGCGATGAGCTGCATTTCTTCAGCGGTTAGCTTTTCAGCATCGAGAACAACTCCTGCAGGATTCCCTTTGAATTTTTCTTTTGTAAAAGAATCAATTTGATACACGATTACTTCCTTCATGATAACTTATTAAATTCAGGATAAAGATAGGGAGAAAAGTAATGATTCAAACATAAATGCACGAATAAAATCATTCGTGCATTCTTGAAAACAATTACAATTTTGAAACTGCAATAGAAGAAAAAATGGTGTATTAACGTTTTTCATATTTTATGCATTAATCCCACTTATTTGCTGTAGAAACCGCATATTTCCCAGCTCCTGCAAAGAAGAAACTTATTCCCACCAACATAGAGATCACCAATAATTCCATAGCCAGCCTCCAAAATCATTAAGTTTAAAGAGGTTAGCCGTTTGGGTAAGAACCGTTGCAGTAAAACAGTTGGCTGCAAAAATTAAACCTGCCAGACGTGTTCTGAAGCCCAGCATCAACATAACAGGGGCCATAATTTCGCCTGCAAATACACCATAAGCAAAGAAGGAAGGTAAATTGAAGGAAGCTCACTCAGATAGCTGTACAGATCATTGATCCACCAGTTTTCAATACCCAGCTGAGTAATATTTTCTTTGCCTTTTTCATCAATATGGAAGGCATACAGACTTCCCTGGGCAATAAAGCGAATATGCCTTGAAACCTGTCCTTCACGAAGCAGATAATCTT
>NZ_MAYF01000349.1 GCF_001684955.1 Chryseobacterium contaminans
CATTTCTAATGAAAACATGCTATACGAAGCTATTTATAAGGATTTTGGAAAATCTAAATTCGATACATTCACCACAGAAATCTCATTTATTCTAAATGATATTGATTATTATCTGAAACACTTAAAATCTCTTACCAAGCCTAAAAAAGTAGGTACTAACCTTGTGAATCAGCTTGGAAAAAGTAAAATCCATCCCGAACCATTAGGTAATATTCTGGTAATCGGAGCATGGAATTATCCTTATCAGCTATCTCTTTCACCCATGATTGCTGCCATAGCTGCCGGAAACTGCTGCATTCTGAAACCCAGTGAAATTGCAGAAAACACCATGAAAGCAATGTCCAGCATCATCAATGAAAATTTTCCTTCTGAATATCTGTATGTATACAAAGGGGGAATTGATGAAACCACAGCACTTCTGAAATTGAAATTTGATAAAATATTCTTTACAGGAAGTACAAAAGTAGGAAAGATTGTATACAAGGCTGCAGCAGAACATTTAACACCTGTTGTTCTGGAATTGGGCGGAAAATCTCCCGCTATTGTTACTAAAAATGCCAATCTTGAAATTGCCGCCAAAAGAATGGTATGGGGAAAATTCCTGAATGCCGGACAAACCTGCGTTGCCCCGGATTACTTATTGGTAGAAGAATCCATACAGGAACAGTTTCTGGAAATGTTGAGAAAATACATTAAAGAGTTTAAATATGATCCGGACTCGGAACAATATACCCAAATTATCAATTCAAGGAATTTTCAACGATTAGTTAATCTTATTGATAAGGAAAAAATATATTTCGGGGGAAGTTTTGATGAAGAAAAACGGTATATAGAGCCTACTATTCTTCACAATATTGACTGGAACGATGAGATCATGCAGGAAGAGATCTTCGGACCTATCCTGCCTGTTATCAGCTTTAAAAATTACAATGTGGCACTGAATTCCGTATTGGAATTGGAAAAACCTCTGGCCGCTTACCTTTTCACCAATAATGCTGAGGAAAAGCTAAATTTTACACAAAGACTTTCTTTTGGTGGCGGGTGTATCAATGATGTTGTGATGCATTTAAGCAATGACAACCTCCCGTTTGGAGGAGTGGGCAGCTCAGGAATAGGACATTATCATGGGAAGTTTGGTTTTGAGGCATTCTCGCATCAAAAAGCTGTCCTTGAAAAAACTACATGGGGCGAACCCAATATTAAATATCCACCTTATTCTGAAAAAAAATTAAGATGGATAAAAAAACTGCTCTGAAAATAATAGGAATCTTAGATAATTCCTCTCGCAAATATTAATAAAAAAGGTTGCTTCAGTAGAAACAACCTTTTATTTTTATGCTTTAGGCTTCCAGGTATTGAAAAACTCTTTTACCTTATCCTTGCTGTATCCTTTTCCCTCTTCGAATACATCACTCTGCTGAACCTTTATCATTTTTCCGTCTTTATCCAAAACAATGAATACCGGATATCCGAATTTTTCACCAGGATTATCATACTGAGCAAACACTTTTTCATTTTTATTATCTGGCGAATAATTCAGGTGATAATACAGGTAGTTTTTATCTACCAATTCTTTCAGTTCAGGAGTTTCCTGTACAAAATTATTAAATCTAAGACACCAGATACACCAGTTTCCACCAGCCTGGATCATGATATTTTTACCTTCTTTTTTAGCCTGCGCTACCAATTTATTAATATCTGCCTGAGCATCAGCTTTTGGATTATAAGGCTTAGGAAGTTTTGCTTTTTCTTCAGCAGCCTTCTTCTTCGCATCCAGTTCTTTCTGTTCAGCCGGCACAATAAGAGCCGTTTTTTGCTTTCCATTATCCGGTAAGTCCTTTACGTTCTGTGCAAAAGCTAAAGTCCCTAACCCCAGCAAAGCGATCAATGTCAATTTTTTCATAACATAAAAATAAAAAAATAATACTTATCTCTCTGCAAAAATAGAACCATAATTTTATTATCACTAAATTTGCTTGTTTTATGAGCTTTTTAATCAAAATATTATTTTTCATCTCAAAACTTCCGCTTAGAATATTATATATTTTTTCGGATGTTATGTTCTTCTTAAATTACTATCTGGTAGGTTACAGAAAGACGGTGATTACCCAGAACCTTAGAAACTCCTTTCCTGATAAATCTGAAGAAGAGATCAGAAAAATCCGAAAAAAATTCTATCGCAATTTCTCAGATTATCTGGTGGAAACTATAAAATCATTCAGCATTTCCGAAACAGAATCCAGGGTAAGAATGCAGCATATTAACCAGGATCTTTTTCATGAGGCCAAGAAGGAAGGTAAAAATATCATCTTACTGGCAGGCCATGTTTTTAACTGGGAATGGATCAACGCATTGGCTAAAATTATTCCACAAGCTCATTGCCACCCGGTTTATCGAAAGGTAAATAGTGATTTTTGGGAAAACCAGATGAAAAAGGTAAGGAATAAATTCGGCAACGAAGCACTGGAAGCAAATGAAGTGATCCGGAACATTTTCAGATCGGAAAATAACGGAGATTCTGCTTACATGTTTGTGGCAGATCAAACCCCACATTTTTCTCATGTCACTTACGGATTAGAGTTTATGCATCAAAGAACTCCTGCATTCATAGGATATGATAAGCTGGCAACCCGAATGGATCTAGCTTTTATTTATTGTGAAATGAAAAAAGTAAAGCGTGGTTATTATCAGGTGAACTATTACAGAATCTATCCGGATCAGGAAAGGTTTACGGAGCATGAAGTAGTTAGAAAGTTCCATAAAATGTTGGAAAATACTTTACACAAGCATCCGGATAATTATCTTTGGTCACACAGAAAGTGGAAGTATCAGGACTCTATCAAGATTTTTGATACTGAAAAAAATTAGATTTACATGCAGAACAAACTGGCTGTTGCCATCTTAAACTGGAATGGGAAAAACTGGCTGGAAAAATTTCTTCCAAGTGTGGTTCAGTTTTCTCAAAATGCAGATATTTATGTTATTGATAATCTTTCTACTGATGATTCTATAGCATTTCTCAACACGCATTTCCCTACTGTAAAAATTATTAAAAATGATAAAAATTACGGATTTGCTGGAGGTTACAATCAAGGATTAAAGAAAATTAATACCGAATATTATTGTCTTCTTAATTCTGACGTAGAAGTTACGGAAAACTGGATAGAACCGGTCTTAAACCTGTTTGAGAAGAATAATTCTATTTCTGCTGTCCAGCCTAAGATCCTGTCTTACGATCGTAAAAATTTCTTTGAATTTGCCGGAGCTGGCGGCGGACTGATTGATAATCTCGGTTATCCCTATTGCAGAGGGCGTATTTTTGATGATCTTGAAGAAGATAAAGGGCAATATGATGATGAAGCAGAAATTTTCTGGGCATCAGGGTGCTGTCTTTTTATCCGTTCTAAGGATTTTTGGGAACAGAAAGGATTTGATGAACGCTTTTTTGCTCACCAGGAGGAAATTGACCTTTGCTGGAGGCTTATCAATTCAGGGAAAAAAATCTTTTACACTGGGAAATCTAAAGTATATCATGTAGGCGGTGGAACATTGAATAAACAAAGTGCCCAGAAAACCTATTTAAATATCAGAAACAACTTGTCTATGATGCTTAAAAACCTGCCCTTTCCAAGACTGATCTGGCTGATTTTTTTCAGGCTTTGCCTGGATGGCGTTGCTGGAATTTATTTTGGATTAAAACAAGGCTTCCCACACCTTTGGGCTGTTGTAAGGGCACATTTCGGGTTTTACCGACAACTCCCGGAAACATGGAAACTACGTCAGAACCATCAGAAAGATCTATTTTATCAATCAAAATGGCTCATTTTTAAGCACTTTTTAGGGGGCAGTAAGTCTGAGAAATAATAGAGAGCCGCCAATATTATTTTTGAGAAATGTTATAACTTCGCGAATATTAAATTTAAATATCAAATTATCCCAATGGATTTCTGCGCAATAGATTTTGAAACAGCCACTCACGAAAAAAGCTCTGCTTGTGAGATGGGAATCTGTGTGGTACAGGATTCTAAGATTGTTGAAACCAAAACATGGCTCATCAAGCCACCAAGCTTTCCCTATTTCAGTAAATTTAATATTGCTGTGCATGGAATACAGCCTGAAGATGTACAGGATGCTCCTACTTTTGATGAAATCTGGTATGAGGCTCAGGAAATGATGTATGGAAGTTTAATGATTGCCCATAATGCAGGTTTTGACGCTTCCGTTTTAAGAGGTTGCCTTGAACATTACGGGATGTTCACCCCAAAAATCAATTACCTTTGCAGCATCCAGCTTGCAAAGAAATCATGGAATTATCTCCCAAAATATGGATTGAAACCACTGGCTGAATATCACAATATTACATTCAATCATCACAGAGCCGGAGCCGATGCTGAAGTATGTGCAAAAATATCTTTATTGGCTTTTGAGAAACTCTTCCTCACCAGTAATGATGAAGTACATGATTATATGAAAGCAAAAATTAAAAGACTTTAATACTACAGACTACTGAATCCGGGTTCTTTAGTCTGCAATTTAAATCATCAATTGCTTAAAACTTCAGACAACAAATTGAACTTTGGAATATCAATCTCTAACGTTTCCTGAGTCTCAAGGTTTTTAACCAGGTATTTTCCACTCATATTTCCTACTCCGGAACGAAGCATTACATTGGAGAAATAAGCGAAATTTTCGCCGGTTCCTATCTCAGGAGTCAGTCCGATAATTCCATCACCTATAATTTCTGTGTATCCGAATCCTACATCAAAGATGAGCCATTTTCTTTTCAGTACTTTTATAGGAAAGCTTCCGTCATTTTCTATAGTGATATTGTACTTGAAAACATAGCGGTTTTCGGATGGATAACTGTTTTTACTATCATATTCAGGTATTACTGAAACTTTGATATTGGAAGTCATTTTTGAAAACATCATTGTAGTATTTTCTTAATAGATACAAAAATCTCGCCTTTTTTAAGGCGAGATTATATATTTACATTATAATTTTATTAAAAACTATAAACCAAGGCCTTTTCTTTCGTCACCTCCCATTAATACCTGAACAGGATTGTCGATACCTTCTTTTACCGCTACAAGGAATCCTACAGACTCTTTTCCGTCGATAATTCTGTGGTCATAAGACATTGCTACGTACATCATTGGTCTGATTACTACTTGTCCGTCAACGGCAACCGGTCTCTGAATGATATTGTGCATACCAAGGATTGCAGATTGTGGTGGGTTGATGATTGGTGTAGACATCATAGATCCGAAAGTACCACCGTTTGTAATGGTGAAAGTACCACCAGTCATTTCGTCAACAGTAATTTTACCGTCTCTTACTTTTGTAGCAAGATCTTTAATGTTGGCTTCAACAGCGCTGAAAGACATGTTTTCTGCATTTCTCAATACAGGAACCATTAATCCTTTAGGACCAGAAACTGCAATAGAGATATCACAGAAATCATAGTTTACTTTGAAGTCTCCGTCAATAGATGCATTTACATCCGGATACATTTGTAATGCTCTTGTAACTGCTTTTGTAAAGAAAGACATGAAACCAAGTCCAACTCCGTGCTTCTGAGCGAATTCTTCTTTATATAGTTTTCTTAATCTGAAGATTTCAGACATGTCAACTTCGTTGAAAGTTGTTAACATAGCTGTTTCATTCTTCACAGAAACTAATCTCTGAGCGATTTTTCTTCTTAAAACTGAAAGTTTTGTAGTTGTAGTAGATCTGGAACCTGTAGCAGTAAGAGGGCTTCCTCCTAATGCAGGAACTGCAGCTAATTCAGCATCAGTCTTAGTGATTCTTCCGTCTCTTCCTGTTCCTGAAACCTGAGCAGCATCCATTCCTTTTTCGTCAAGGATTTTCTTAGCAGCCGGAGATGGAGCTCCTGTAGCATAAGTTGTTGGAGCAGCAACCGGAGCAGCTGGTTTTGGAGCTTCTTGTTTAGCAGGTTCAGCAGCTTTTGGAGCTTCTTCCTGTTTTGGAGCTTCAGCAGCAGGTGCAGCACCTTCTGGTCTAGCAGCATCCATATCAATTAAACAAACTACCTGACCTACTTGTACCACATCACCTTCTTCTGCTTTTAAAGTGATAACACCACTTTGTTCTGCCGGCAATTCAAGAGTTGCTTTGTCTGAGTCTACTTCAGCGATAGGTTGATCTTTTTCTACATAATCACCATCTTTTACAAGCCAAGTTGCAATTTCAACTTCTGTAATTGATTCGCCCGGTGAAGGAACTTTCATTTCTAAAACTGACATATCGAGTATTTTTTATTTTTTAATTGATTATTATTTAATTAAGCTGTTACTGGTCTTTTTGCAGGAGCATCGTCTCTGTCGAATACTCTGTTGATTACTGCATTCTGGTTTTTCTCAAACATTTTGTGGCTACCTGGAGCTGGAGCACCGCTTGGTACCGGAGCTACAACCTGGATTCCTGTATCTCTGAAGTTTCTAAGGATATAAGACCAAGCCCCCATGTTTTCAGGTTCTTCCTGAGCCCACACTAATTGTTTTCTGTTTTCGTATTTGTTGAAGATCGCTTCAATAGCATCCGTTTGAAGTGGATATAACTGCTCGAATCTTACTAATGCAATATTTTCACAGTTTAATTCTTCTTTCTTCGCTAATAATTCGAAGTACAGTTTACCTGAACAAAGAACTAATTTTTCTACTTTTTTAGGATCTGCTGTAGGATCGTCTAAGATTGGCTGGAATGAACCTGTTGCGAAATCTTCAAGTGGAGAAACTACTTTAGGGTGTCTCAATAAAGATTTAGGGCTCATTACGATCAATGGTTTTCTGAATGCCCACTTCAGCTGTCTTCTTAATAAGTGGAAGTAGTTAGCAGGTGAAGTGATATTCGCTACTACCATGTTTTCATTCGCACAAAGTGTTAAGAATCTCTCCAATCTTGCTGAAGAGTGTTCTGCACCCTGACCTTCTGAACCGTGAGGCAATAACATTACCAACCCATCCTGGATTTTCCATTTTTCTTCTGCAGCTGCAAGATACTGGTCAACGATGATCTGAGCACCGTTCACGAAATCTCCGAATTGAGCTTCCCAGATGGTTAATGTATTTGGAGATGCCATTGCATATCCGTAATCGAAACCTAGAACACCATATTCTGAAAGGTGAGAGTTGAATACATCAAATCTGTTTTCTGAAACGTGTCTTAGTGGGATATATTCTTCTTCTGTATCTTCTGTTTTTACCACAGCATGTCTGTGAGAGAATGTCCCTCTTTCTACATCTTCACCAGAGATTCTTACGTTGTGCCCTTCTACAAGTAGTGTTGCATACGCTAACCACTCTCCCAGCGCCCAGTCTAATGAATTTCCTTCAATAGCCTTGATTCTGTTTTCGAAAAGTCTTGTAATCTTATTGATGAATTTTTTATCAGCTGGAAGTGTTGACATTTTAATCGCCAACTCTTTTAATTTAGCCAGGTCATATTTTGTATCAACAGGCAACTGAACTGCTCCTTTCTTTCCGATTGGATAGTTTAACCAGTCTTCAGCCATGAACACATCCATTACGTTTTTCTCGATCTCTTTAGAGGCATCAAAATCTTTATCAAGAAGTGCTTTGAAGTCAACTTCCATTTTCTTGATGATATCGTTAGAAATAACGCTGTCGTTAATTAATTTATCTTTGTAGATTTCTCTTGGGTTCGGGTGCTTAGAGATAGCCTTATAAAGGTTAGGCTGAGTAAATCTTGGCTCATCACCTTCATTGTGTCCATATTTTCTGTATCCTAATAGATCTATGTACACATCTTTTCCGAATTTCGCTCTGAAATCAGCAGCAAAGTGGATGGCATGAACTACCGCTTCAGCATCATCAGCATTTACGTGCATTACAGGAGATTCTGTAACTTTTGCGATGTCTGTACAGTATGTTGAAGATCTTGCATCAAGGAAGTTTGTGGTGAAAGATACCTGGTTGTTTACAACGATGTGAACAGTACCTCCTGTTCTGTATCCTTCAAGCGTCATCATCTGAGCTACTTCATAAGCAATACCTTGTCCTGCAATAGCACCGTCACCGTGGATGATGATTGGCAATACTTTAGAATAGTCTTTATACTTATCGTCTACTTTTGCACGGCAGATTCCTTCTACTAAAGCTGCAACGGTTTCAAGGTGAGACGGGTTTGGTGTAAGGTTGATGCAAACTTCTTCTCCTGAAGCTGTTTTGATCTTTTTAGATGATCCTAAGTGATATTTAACGTCACCTGAGAATACATCTTCTTCGAATTCTTTTCCTTCAAATTCTGAGAAGATCTGCTTGTAAGATTTTCCGAAGATGTTTGACAATACGTTTAATCTTCCTCTGTGAGCCATACCCAGAACCACTTCATCAACTCCTAACTGAGAAGATCTTGAGATTAATTGGTCTAAAGCAGGAATCAACGTTTCTCCACCTTCCAGTGAGAATCTTTTCTGACCTACAAATTTTGTATGAAGATAATTTTCAAAGGCTACTGCCTGATTTAATTTTAATAAAATTTCCGTTTTCTCATTCGCAGAAAGGCTTGGGTGGTTTTCATTTACTTGAAGCCATTTTTTGATGAAATCTTTTTCTTCAACATTGTTAATGTGCATATATTCTACCCCGATAGAATCACAGTAGATATTTTCAAGATGCTTGATCAGATCTGCCAAAGTAGCAGGCTCTTTCATTCCTGTTTCAACAGCACAGTTGAATTTTGTATTTAAATCTTCTTTAGAAAGACCGAAGTTCTCGATATCTAAAGTAGGGGTATAGTGTCTTCTTTCTCTAACCGGGTTTGTTTTTGTAAACAGGTGCCCTCTTGTTCTGTAAGCCTCAATAAGGTTTACTACCTTAAATTCTTTCTTGATGTGTTCAGGAACTTCTCCGCTTGATACTGCCTGAGAAATTTGTTGTACTGCAGGAGCAGCGCTGGCCGAGGCCTGAATAAATTGAATGTTATCGTCATCTCCGTAGTTTTCCAAAGCAAAATCGAAGCCTTGAAAGAAAGCTTTCCATGATGGTTCTAAGGAATCCGGGAATTTTAAGTACTGTTGGTATAAATCCTCAATTAACTGAGAATGAGCTGCGTTTAGGAATGAAAATCTGTCCATTATTACAGTTTATCTATTTATTAAAATTTATTTGTAGAATTAATCTTCAAATTTAATAAAAAAAACCGAGTTAGAACAGTCTGAAACCGTTAAAAAAAATTAAGAAAAAAAATATTCTAAAAAAATTACTTATACACTGATAATGAGAGCTTAAGGTTCACATCCTGACCTTCCATCGGACGTTCAATAAAGGTCTGACGGATATCTCCGAAGCGCATCTCGTCTTTTTTGGCTTTCTGAATCAGCTGCTGAATAGCCTTAATTCGGCCTTCGTAGCTTCCTTTGTAGTATATTACGTAGTTTTGTGATGGGTTTACAGACCTAAAATTAAAGTTATTGTCAGATACCCCGATTTTCTTGGAAAGTGGTATTCCCAAGAAGTAGGAAACCTCCTTGTCTTTGTAGTTATCCGCATCTGTCATCAGAACCGGATACCCGAATTCATCATCTTTTTTACCAAGGTCCATCGATACGAAATTATACACTTTGTTATAATTCATCACAATATTTTTGTAAAGGGCATCTTTTTTATTGGCTGTACTTACATTGATCCCCAATAATAGCTTATCTTCTTCATTTTCCACCATCAGGCTGTCATACTTGATGGCTGCCATCTGATTGTCTTTTTCCACTTTATTTCCAAGCGAATTTTTAAGATTAACCATACTTTTGTTGATATTTTCGGCAAAACGGTCTTCTGTCCAGAAATTTTCAACCCTTCTCCAAACGGAAAGTTTTGGAGTATGTACGTACCACGTAATTTTAGTCTTTTCGGCTGAAACAGGCTTAAATTTGACGTCAACTAATGTCGGATTTTCATTTTCATCCTCAAAAAGCTGGTATTTTAAAGTTTTATTAAGGTTCTCATAGCGAATGAACATTTCACCATCGGTATCATTTTGTTTGTCTACGTAGCTGATGGCACTTCCCTGTCCTTCATAAGGCGTATAATAATCTATATCCATGGACTGTGAACTGGTAAAAAAGTTGTTCCATCTCGTAAAATTCTGGAGATTATTGAACTGGGCAAAAACTTTATCTACCGGATAATCGATCTCTTTTTCAACGGTAAAGTTCTTGCTTTCATCCACAAAATAATACATGGAAGCCGCATAGGCACCTCCCAAAAGAACAATAAGTACAGTCAGATATTTAAAAATACGCATCGCACAAAAATAATACAAATAAAAAGAGTGACCAATATGCTGATCACTGTAGTTGTATGTTTAACAATAATTAACCTAGTTAAAGGCTGGAAGCGGGGTGCGGGAAGATGGAAGTTACTGTTATTCCAACGATTACTATTCCCTTTTGATTGAAGTGATTATTTACAAGCCTTTCAGGAAAGAAAAGATATATTCATCACTTCGGCTGCAATAACTTCCAGCCTCCAGCTTCCCGCTTCCTTACTTTTATCCTATATGTGTTCCCGGTGCCAGCACTGCTCCTTTTTTCACGACTACAATTCCGTCTTGCACGGAATAAGTTCCATAATCACCATCCGAGATATGCTTTCCACCGATAATTTTCACATTGTCTCCGATATAGCAGTTTTTATCAAGGATTGCCTTTTCAATGTAGCAGTATTTCCCAATTCCCATATTTGGGCGGCCACCTCTGTCATTAAGAACGATTTCCGTAGTATTTTGATAGAAATCCGCTCCCATTACGTAGGAATTAACAATAGTACTTCCTTTATCTATTCTGGTCCTGTTTCCAATAACAGAGTTTTCAATTTTATCTGCCATGATGATACACCCATCTCCAAACACGGCTTTACTTACATAAGAACCGTTGATTTTTGAAGGTGGAAGCATTCTCGCTCTTGTATAGATAGGCGAAGAGGAAAACAGGTTGAACTGCGGAAGATCCAGACATAGGTCCAGATTGGCCTCATAGAACGATTCTATAGTTCCGATATCCGTCCAGTACCCTTCATACTGATAGCTTAATGTTTTATATTTTCCGATGGAACTTGGAATAATATCTTTTCCGAAATCATCACCGGCTCCTTCTTCAAACATTTTTTTAAGGATGTTCTTTGTGAAAATATAAATTCCCATAGAGGCCAGGAATTCTTTCCCTTTATATTTATTCTCTTCCGAAACTTCAGATTTCAAGCCATCCAACATACTATAATCCGGCTTTTCATAGAAGGAGGTAATATTTCCTTCATCATCGGATTTTAAGATCCCGAAACCGGTTGCATCCTTAGCATTAACTGGAATAGTTGCAATGGTAAGATCGCCTCCGTTTTCAATATGGAAATCGAGCATTTCCCTAAAATCCATCTGGTACAACTGATCACCGGAAAGGATTAAGATATAGTCATAATCATATTTTTCAAGATGCTTCATGGATTGGCGGACGGCATCTGCTGTTCCCTGATACCAGCTATCGTTTTCTACATTCTGCTCTGCAGCAAGAATATCTACAAAACCTTTACTGAAGATATCAAAATGATAAGAGTTCTTAATATGCGAGTTCAGGGAGGCTGAATTAAACTGAGTAAGCACCAGAATTTTGTTCAGTCCCGAATTCAGGCAGTTTGAAATAGGGATATCTACCAGCCTGTATTTTCCTGCAATAGGAACTGCCGGTTTTGATCTGGAATACGTTAACGGGAATAATCTTGTTCCTCTGCCTCCTCCCAGTACAATAGAGATTACATTTCGGTTCATAAATATATTGCGTTTTTATTTTATTAAGTTTACTGTTCTGTTTTGGTGTTTATTCAATTTGATACTATGAAGGATAGATCCTTTATCATATTATCAGCTATTATATAAAGCTATATATTTTTCTGCAGATTTCTCCCATGCAAAGTCAAAATTCATATTGGCATGAATAAGTTCTTCCATGATTCCGTTCTGATGATAGATACCAAGCGCCCTGTTCATCGCATGTACAATATCATCTACCCCCGGATACGTAAAGTTGAGTCCTGCTCCGCCTGTTGAAATATCTTCTACCGTATCTTTCAATCCTCCTGTGTATCTTACTACCGGAACGGTTCCGTATCTCATAGAATACATCTGATTGAGACCACACGGTTCTACTCTTGATGGCATCAACAGAAAATCTGCTGAGGCATAAATCTTATGAGAAAGGTGTTCTTTATATCCTAAATCCAAAGCAAAATTGGTATAGGTATAATCGTATTCCTTAAGTTTATTCTCAATATAGACATTTCCTGAGCCCAGAATCATGATATTTAAAGCACCATAGCTTTGTTTTATACTTTTCCAAACCACATCCGGCAGCAGATCTGCTCCTTTTTCCGTAGCAAATCTTCCGATGAATGCAAACAAAGGAAGTTTCGGGTTCAAACCATATTCTTTACAAAGCTTCTCTTTGTTTTTCTTTTTCTGGGCAACGGCATTTTTAATGTTAAAATTAAAATCCAGCATCGGATCTGTTTCCGGATTCCAGACTTCGGTATCAATTCCGTTGATAATTCCATAGGCTTTTCCGAATTCCTGACGCACTAAGCTTTCAATTCCTCTGAAACTGATAAAAAGTTCTTCCAGATATCCTTCAGAAACGGTGGTAAAAGCATCTGCACATTTAATCATACTTGCCAGTGGATTCATCAATCCGTTCCAATCCATCAATCCCCATTTATAGGTATCAAAAGAAGGCATATAATTCGCCATATTCCAGCTCATCATGCCCTGATACTCTCCGTTATGGATAGTTCCTATAGTTTTTACCCCTTTCAGAAAGCTAAATTCAGGGCAATGTTCTACCATAAAAGGAACTAATCCTGTATGGTAATCATGACAATGAAGAACATCCGGTCTTAATTCCATGGCACACAGCCAGTGCAAAACTCCATGCTGGAAAGCTAAGAACTGAAAACTTTCATCCTGATAGCCATAAGGATTGTCTCTATCCAAAAGCCCTGGAATTCTCACCATATAAAGCTCAAAACCCAACACATTCGTTTTTTCCTTCATGACCTGAACCTGCAGCATATTGGGCCCCTGATGAATAAAACCATCAAATACCACGTCAAACTCATGTTCACGCACAAAAGGTTTGTTATACCATGGCATTACCACTTTGGCTTCTATTCCTTTTACTTTATTCTGATATTTAGGAAGGGCACCAACAACGTCTGCCAGCCCACCTACTTTGGCTACAGGATAACATTCTGTACTTAAATGATAAATAACCATTCTTTATCTTTTGTGTTTAATTCTGTGTAATTTATACTTTTTATCTTTTTGCTGCCTCAAAATAACTCCTGCAAGAGGTGGTACTTTGAGGGTCATAAATTTTTGATGTACTGTTCCGTCTTCATATTTTTCCTCCAATATCTCAGATTCTACTCCACTTCCGCTGTATTCATCATCATCAGAATTGAAGATAACGTCCCAATGCGTTCCGTTGGGAATCTTTATTTTGTAATCCAGGACTTTTGGAGCAAGATTTAAGACTATCATCAAAACATCATCCCTTCTTTTCCCTTTCCTAAGATACACATAAACTGAATTTTCAAGATCATCTGCTTCTATCCATTCAAAACCATGCTTATCAAACTGGTTTTCATATAAAGCAGATTCAGACCTGTATAAATGATTGAGTTTCTTTACCAGATCCTGCAATCCTTTATGAACAGAATATTTCAGCAGGTGCCAATCCAGGCTTCGGGTAAAGTTCCATTCACTGGTTTGCCCGAATTCATCTCCCATAAAAAGCAGCTTGGCGCCCGGATGGGTATACATATATACATATAAGGTACGAAGATTGGCAAATTTTTGCCATTCATCCCCCTTCATTTTATAAATAAGGCTTGCCTTACCATGCACCACTTCATCATGAGACAAAGGCATCATATAATTTTCGTTATACATATACATGGAAGCAAACGTAAGCTTATGATGATGGAACTTCCTGTTAACAAAGTCTTCTTTGAAATAATCCAGGGTATCATGCATCCAGCCCATCATCCATTTCATTCCGAAGCCTACACCGCCATCATGAACAGGTTTGGTAAGCATTGGAAAATCTGAGCTTTCTTCAGCAATGGTCATAATACTGTTTCCGAATTCTTTGTAAACAGCCGTATTAAACTCCTGTAAAAAGGCTTTGGCTTCAAGATTGACATTTCCGCCGTATATATTAGGTTCCCATTCGCCTTCATTCCTTGAATAATCCAGATGAAGCATTGAAGTTACCGCATCTACACGAAGTCCGTCTGCATGATAACGGTCCAGCCAGAACATGGCATTGGAAATGAGAAAAGACTTTACTTCATTCCTTCCATAATTAAAGATATGTGATTTCCAGTCAGGATGAAATCCTTTTCTCGGATCTTCATGTTCATATAAATAGGAACCGTCAAAACGGTGGAGTCCATTAGCATCCCCCGGAAAATGGGAAGGAACCCAATCCAGAATAACGCCTATATTATTCTGGTGAAGCTCATCAATCAGGAACATCAGATCCTGTGGTGAACCGAAACGTGAAGTTGCTGCATAAAATCCAGTAATCTGATATCCCCAGCTTGGATCATAAGGATATTCCATCACAGGCATAAACTCTACATGGGTAAACTCCATTTCTTTTATATAAGGAATGAGTTTCTTTGCAATATCACGATAGTTCAAAAATTGATTAGGATGATCGCCTTCCCTTACCCAAGAACCTAAATGCAGTTCATACACAGATATAGGAGCTTCCAGACTATTTTTTTCCCCGCGGTTTTCCATCCAAGCCTTATCATTCCATTCATACCAGGTCGTTGAAACCAATGAAGCTGCCTGAATATTTTGTTCCCAGCTTAAAGCATAAGGATCACTTTTTTCCAGAATCTCTCCCCTTGCTGTTTCGATAGCATATTTATATAAGGTGCCCCAAGGCAGGTCTTCTATAAATCCTTCCCAGATCCCTGACTCGTCCCATCTTGGAAATAAAATATGATCTTTATGATTCCAGTTATTAAAATCTCCTATTACGGAAACTTTTTTAGCATGAGGGGCCCAAACCGAAAAATACACACCCTTCACCCCATCCTTTTCTACAGAATGCGCTCCAAATTTACCATACAGCTTATAATGCCTACCTTCTTTGAAAAGATAGACATCATGATCGGTGAAAAGCGTATAGGTTTTAACAGAATTCATCAAGATCCGTTTGTATTTATATTTTCCTTGAAACTACGAAAAATACTGACAATAGCGATTAATTATTCTTCAAATAATTATCAAGTTAGTTTCCCTCTTTCGTTTCCTATCAAATATATCATTTTTTAATTCACTTTTTTATGATTCCCAAACAATCTTTTTTATAAATTTAGCAATCTAATCAATTATTAAACACTTATGATGAGATTTGAGCTTTATACTGATGAAAAAGATGACAGGCCGGTATTTATCACCGGAAATTTCAACAATTGGAACCCAAAAGATTACAATTACCAGCTCCAACAATCAGACTCCCGGCATTATTTCATAGATATTGAAGATGAAAAACTTCCCGATGAAATTGAATATAAATTCACCAAAGGCGGCTGGGAAAATGTAGAATTAGATAAATACGGGAATATTACACCTAACCGAAAAGCAAAAAAAATACTACAAAAAACCTCTGATACTATTGAAAAATGGAGGTTAAACTGGGGCCCTTTCAAAGAGGAATTTTTTCCTATTGCTGAAGTAATTTCCGAAAAGTTCTACATCCCTCAACTGGATCGCTACCGTAAAATCTGGGCGGTCCTTCCTTATGATTATCATACTTCAGATAAAAATTATCCTGTCTTATATCTTCAGGATGCTCAAAACCTGTTCAATGAAGGAAGCGGCTTCGGAAACTGGGAAATTGACAAAAAGCTTTCTATCCTTGCAGAATACGGACGTGGTGACATCATCATTATTGCTATAGAACATGGAAGCGAAGACAGAATTAAGGAATATATTTTTGATAATGATAATGTAGCGAATGGTTCAGAAGGCAAAAAATACATCCGCTTTATTACCGATACTTTAAAGCCCTATGTAGATGAAAATTACCGCACTAAAAAAGACCGGGACAATACCGGGATCGGAGGTAGCTCACTGGGAGCATTAATCAGCATCTACAGTGGATTTCTCTATCCTGAAGTGTATTCAAAATTATTGATCTTTTCCCCTTCTCTTTGGGTAGAACCGAATAATAATTTTCCGATGATGAACTTCCGGATTCCATTCAAAACCAAAATATACTTATATGGCGGTGGCCAGGAAGGATCTAAAATGGTCAAAAGAATTCATATTTTTGAGGAGTATTTGAAAAGATGGGAGAAAAAGAACCTTTTCGATTTTGAATTCAGAACCAGCATCAATCCCGAAGGAACCCACAGTGAATTTTACTGGTCGCAGGAATTCCCAAGGGCTATTGAATGGCTGTTCTATGACAATACCGAAAATCCTGTTGAAGTAAAACCACAACAACAAAGCATTAAGAACTAAATTTTATGAAATTAATCAACAAAAAAAATAAAAATTACACTCAGGTCTTCCATTTATTTACTGAGGAAGAATGGACTAAAACAAGTAAAAATTTTAATAAAAACATAGCAACTTTCTTTA
>NZ_MAYF01000350.1 GCF_001684955.1 Chryseobacterium contaminans
TGCTGCTATTTTCCAGATCAGACCTTCTGCAGATGCTTTATATACAAGTAATATTGAACCTTGGTCTTACTTTTTGACCGGAGAAACAGGTACAGCACCTTATCCTAACTACGATCCGTTATTATTCTGGATTGAAGAAGCTCACAAAAGAGGATTGGAACTTCACGTCTGGTTAAATCCTTACCGTGCTCATCATACCAACGGTGGGACAGTGAATAATATGTCAATGGCTAACAGAATGTCGGACATCGTAGTAAGACTAAAAAATGGAATGTACTGGTTTGACCCTGCTAATCCGAAAACACAGGATCACGTATCCAATGTAGTAAAGGATATTGTGAAAAGATATGATATAGATGCAATTCACTTTGATGATTATTTCTATCCATATGCAACTTACAACAAAGGAGCCGATTTTCCGGATTATGCTTCATGGAGTGCTTATCTGAATAGTGGCGGCACATTGTCAAGAGCAGACTGGAGAAGAGACAACGTTAATAAATTTGTAGAACGTATCTATAAAGAGATTCACGCAGAAAAAAATAATGTAAGATTTGGAATCAGCCCGTTCGGAATCTGGAAACCAGGATATCCAACAGGAATTGTAGGCTCTTCCCAGTTTGATGAACTGTATGCGGATGCTAAATTATGGTTAAACAAAGGTTGGGTAGACTATTTCTCTCCACAGTTATACTGGCCGATTGATTCAAAAGGACAAGGGTTTGAAGCACTATTAAACTGGTGGCAGTCAGAAAATACAATGAAACGCCACTTATGGCCAGGCTTGAATACTGTTGAGATTAAAACCTATGACCGTCCAACAGAAATCAAAAATCAGATTGATATTTCCAGAAAGATCCTGAAGAATGATGCAGGTGAAATTCACTGGAGTATTGCGGGACTTACTAAAAATCCGGGAATGCTTCCGGCTCTGAAAAACGGACCGTACAGCGAGAAAGCATTAGTTCCTAAATCTCCATGGATTAAAACAATTCCATTGCAAACCCCAACATTATTTATTAATGATAACGGCAGCTTTGCACAGACGAGATGGAGCACAAAAAATACTTCAGAAGTTTTCCAATGGGTATTGTTCACTCAATATGACGGAGTATGGCAGACAGAAATATTACCATTGGATACTCTTTCTAAAGATGTGGCTAAATTCAAAAATGGAAAAAAACTGAATGGAGTAGCCATCAAAGCCATCGACAGATTAGGAAACGAAAGTGATTATATGGCCAAAAAGATCAGATAAAGAAAACTTAAAGAAGGTAATATTAATGCCATTAAAGTTTTAAAAATATAAAAGGGTTTAACGTAAAGTTGAACCCTTTTTTGTGATATTATTTCAACCTTCATTCAATAGATATTCTCTGGTGAATGCTAACACCTCTGTGAACATATAGAATACTTTATTCATTAAAACCTTTGTGAACATTGGATTTTTAAAAATTAAAACAGTGCAAAGAACACTTTCTTTATTCCTAACTTGAAATTGATCAGGGAATGAATGACATTTAATTTATTCATGTATTTTGTCATTTTGTAAGAATCTAAACGTATTCTGTTATTAATCTAATAACTAATGAAAACCAACGGCTTTTCAAAACTTAAGTGAACTATATACACATAAACCTTATCTCTTAAAATAACTTAAGTGTTAAAATTTCCCATATCATTTTATTTTAGAATAACTATAAATTATTAATGTAAAATAAAGAAAATCAGTATTATATAATTTGGATTTATTAGTTATTAAGGAAAATAAAAACCTTCACGGAATCATTTTTGCATGATTAGCCTCATAATCACCAAAATATAACATTATGAATACTAACAGACTTTCCGCAACTGTGGAAAAAGCACTTAGTGATCAGATGAACAAGGAAATTCATGCATCACACGT
Source organism: Chryseobacterium contaminans (assembly GCF_001684955.1). Classification (GTDB taxonomy): domain Bacteria; phylum Bacteroidota; class Bacteroidia; order Flavobacteriales; family Weeksellaceae; genus Chryseobacterium; species Chryseobacterium contaminans. The sequence continues at coordinate 1,910 of NZ_MAYF01000350.1, forward strand.
TTTTTTATCGTATGGAATTTGGGCCGATGACAAAGGCTATCAGGGAATTGCCAATTTTCTTTACAGACATGCCCAGGAAGAAAGAAACCATTCGATTAAATTCATGGAGTACATTTTAAACAGAGGTGGAAAACCCAAAGTAGAAGCCATTCCGGCTCCTCCGGCCGATCCTGAATCGCTCACAGCTTGTTTTGAAGGCGTTTTCAAACATGAAGTAGACAATACAACCGCTATTTACAAAATCGTAGATCTTTCTTTGGCAGAAAAAGACTGGGCTACATGGAATTTTATGCAGTGGTTTGTACAGGAACAGATTGAAGAGGAAACATTAGCACTGAACCTGATTGATAAATTAAAAATAGCAGGTGGTGACAGGGCTACAGACGAGTCTTTATTTACTTTAGATAAAAAGTTACAGGAAGCACCGAATGATGTACCATTGGCTCAGGAAGCCACAGGAGACAATCCATAGGAATCGTCGGCAAAAGTAAAAACTGCCTGAAAATCTGTCAGAATGCTGACAGATTTTTTTATTATGAAACTCCCTCAAAATTCACTATCTTTGCACGCTGAAAGTTCAGGGATAAAACTTTAAACCTTATACTTTGAACTTTCCAACCCTAAACCTTAAACTTTGAATTTTACAATATGAAATGTGGAATTGTAGGCCTGCCGAATGTAGGTAAATCAACACTTTTTAACTGTCTGAGCAACGCAAAAGCTCAATCAGCGAACTATCCTTTCTGTACTATTGAACCGAACCTGGGAACAGTTTCAGTGCCGGATCAGAGATTATTTGAATTGGAGAAAATCGTAAAACCTGAAAGAGTTTTACCAGCTGTAGTTGAGATCGTTGATATTGCAGGTCTTGTAAAAGGTGCCAGCAAAGGAGAAGGATTGGGGAACCAGTTCCTGGCAAATATCCGTGAGTGTGAGGCTATTATTCACGTTTTAAGATGTTTTGATAACGGTAATATCGTTCACGTAGAAGGTTCGGTAGATCCGTTAAGAGATAAAGAAATTATTGATATTGAACTTCAGCTGAAAGACCTTGAAACAGTAGGAAAAGCAGTGGAGAAAGCTAAAAAATTCATCAAATCCGGTAAGAAAGAAGATATCCTTACTTACGAAACCCTTCAGAATTTACAGAAATTCCTTGAAGACGGGAAAAATGCAAGAGAGTTTGCAACAGATGATTTTACAAAATCAATCATTGGTGAAGTTCAGCTTTTAACCAACAAACCAGTTCTTTATGTTTGTAATGTAGATGAAAATTCTATTAAAAACGGAAACGAGTGGATTGGAAAGATCGAGGAAATGGCTAAAAATGAAGGTGCTGAAGTTGTTGTATTGGCCGCTCAGATCGAAGCTGATATCAACGAATTGGAAACTTTTGAAGAAAGAGAGATTTTCCTTGATGAGCTAGGACTTACAGAACCGGGAGTAAACCGTTTGATCAGAAAAGCTTATGATCTTTTAAAACTTCAGACCTATTTCACAGCTGGTGTTAAAGAAGTAAGAGCTTGGACTATCGGACAAGGATGGACAGCTCCTCAGGCAGCTGGAGTAATTCACACAGACTTTGAAAAAGGGTTCATCCGTGCAGAAGTAATCAAATATAATGATTATGTAACATACGGTTCAGAAGTAAAAGTAAAAGAAGCTGGAAAACTTTCTGTAGAAGGTAAAGAGTATGTAGTTCAGGATGGAGACATCATGCACTTCAGATTCAACGTATAAGAAAAAATATTAAAGTTAGTTTTATAAAAAAGCGCTTCCATAATTGTTTGGGAGCGTTTTTTGCATTTGGTAGCAAAACTTAAACTATGAGAATTTTATATTACACTTTTTATTTCTCTTTTTTCCTGTTCAAAGTCTGTTGAAGATAATTGTTTTATCAATCCTAAAGATAAAATCAATAATGAATATAAAGAAGAAAGGCCTTATTCTGTAGCGCAGATTCTTAAACATAAACCGGAGTATCTTGAAATTGTAAGCCTTGCTAAATACAGGGATTTTAAAAAAGATAGTACGGAATCCCGTCAGTTTTTTAGAAGTGAGGAAATGGGGAAAGCTCATAAAGAAGAATTTAAAATATTCAAAGAAAAATTTCATGATGAGTTTGAATTTTCCAGCCGCCAGGAAGTTGGGAGTACAACATATGCTTTAGGTAGTAATCGGTTAGGTTATTGGCTATTGAAAATTCAGGATAATAAGCCTTCTGCTTATTTTTTAGGACTAAGCTTTAGTCATTATTATATCAATAAAATTCAGGAGCAGCCAATAGTTAAAGATGGGTTTCTCCAGTTGGAAGGCAGTCTTGTAAAATTTATTGAGGTTGGAGGCCTGCCGGTCTATCATGATTATTCTGCGATAGAGGATGGTAAGTTATTTAAAATTAATTTAAAAGATGTATGCAGGGATTCGGATAACGATGGTTATAATGATATTTTCGAGAAAAGTTTTGGATTGAATGAAAATAATAAAGATACAGATGGTGATGGAGTTGATGATTTTAATGATCTGAATCCTATGTTCAAGTCTGAGAAGAATAAGTTTGTTCAATTATACGAAATGCTGTTACCTCAATATTCCGGAATTGAAAATTTTAAGAACCTACATTATTCATTCGAGGTTTTCAGCAGTGATTGTGATTATTTCCATCAGATCGATCCTTCTATCAGAGTGTTGTTTTTACCTGAAGATAAAGAGAAACAAAGCTATTATACAAGAGTGACTGATGTGGTAAATCATGGTGTATCTAAGTTGAAACGGGATCATAAAGCTCCTGATTATTATTATATTGAAACATGGGGAAGTAGTTACTCAACTGAATATTCCGCAGCATTTAAAGATGGTAAATGGATTCTGACCAATATAGGGTCAATTGTAATTTAAAATGATTAGGTTTAATAAAAAAGCACTTTCAAACCAATGAAAGTGCTCAAATTATAAAAAATAACATGAAGTTCATGTTTAATCCAGTGGTGGGTGGATGATGATTTGACATCTTCTTTCAAAGCATTTTGGGCCAACAGTTGTACAGAAACCTGTTGCCGGATCAATACACTGCAGTAGCCCACCGGTGATGGATCGTAATTCTTTTTTGTTTAGCTTTTTTCCTTTTTTCAGATTTTGATTTTCCATAATGTTTTTATTTTAAGATGAACTTATTATTAATCAAAAGCAAGTATGGGTAAATTCTTTCATTACTCATTTTCCTGCTTGTATACATATGTGTTTATGGCTCTATTACAGGTTTGCACTGGGGTTCAGCGCAACCTAAACCAAAACTTCTGCATTGGCCGGTCATAGGATCTATACACTGTCTTAATCCTCCGGTAATACTTCTTAACTCTTTTTTATCTAATTTTTTTCCCTTGTTTAAATTTTGTTTTTTCATGATTTCTAATTTTTTTTATGATTTTGTTTGGTTATTCAAATGGTGGTTCAGGCACATACCAGCATTCTCTTTCAAAGCACTTTGTTCCTGTGATAAAACATCGGCCGGTTTCATGGTCTACACAGGATAGCAATCCTCCACTAATCATTTTTAAAGCCTTTTTGTCTAGTTTTTTTCCTTTATTCATAGCCTTGGTTTGTGATTATTCTATAATAATGGGCGGTCTGCATTCTTTTTGCCCGCAGGAAGGAGAAATAATGGTACAGCCATTGGGATATGGAGATTCACACGGCTCATAAGGAGTCGGGCAAAGCACAGGCTCCATACAGTTTAATAATCCTCCAGTAATAGATTTCAGCTCTTTTTTGTTGAGCTTCTTACTGAATGGTGAAATTTGGTTTTTCATTATTTTGATTTTTAGTGAGTTAGTTAAATACTAAAGTAGTAAAAATATTCATTTGTATATCACTTTATATAGAAAAAATGAAATAAATATTTTTGTTCTTATTAAAAACCAACTTTGTATATTTGAATTTTACAACTGATTGATTATGGAGAAAATAGCGCATTCCTCATTGGAAGATTTTTACAGGGAAATGACAGCCAAGCTCGGTAAAAGCCTGGAAGATATTTTTCCTAAAGGACTCCATAAAGACCTCGGGCATTTTAATGTGTTTGATATAGCACAGACTATTGAAAGAGTGAAAACGACTTCTGAAATGCCTTATAACAGACGAAAATACTATAAAATCAGTTTAATCAGAGGGAAAAACAGAGCCGAATATGCTGATAAGACTATTTCTATAGAGAAAAATGCATTACTCTTTGCTACTCCTAAAGTTCCTTACCACTGGACTCCGGAAGATTCTCAACAGTCTGGAAGTTTTTGCGTATTTACCGAAGATTTTTTTATAAAGGAAACTCCTTATCATACCTTGGAAAATCTCCCTGTTTTCCAGCCAGGAGCCGTTCCTGTATTTGAAATTGATGTTGAATTAGCTGACGAAATAGAAGTGCTTTTTAAAAAAATAAAAAAAGAAATAGATTCAGATTACCTGTTTAAATATGATCTGATCAGAAACTACGTATGGGAACTGATTCATTATGGCCAAAAACTGCAGCCTGCCACCAAAATCTCCATATCAAAAGATGCTTCCATGAGGGTGGTTTCTTTATTTATAGAATTGCTGGAAAGGCAGTTTCCTATTGAATCTCGCGAGCAAAAGTTACAATTGAGGACAGCAAAAGATTATGCAGAAAGATTATCCGTACATGTGAACTATCTCAATAAAAGACTCAAAGAAAGTACCGGAAAAACCACTACAGAATTTATTGGCGACCGAATTATTCAGGAAGCAAAGATCCTTTTAAGGCAAACTCAATGGAATGTATCTGAAATTTCTTATACTCTCGGTTTTGAAGAAATAGCCCACTTTTCAAATTTTTTTAAAAAGAAAACATCATTTACACCTTTAGAATTTCGTTCATGATTTGAATTTTGCAAATTTCGGATTGATTTGGGTAAACTCTTTCTGGCTTAAATGCTCCAACTTTGTATCACTAAAACAACCCAAAATATGGAAACAAAGACAAAAATAGCATTGGTAACCGGAGGAAACAGAGGTCTGGGAAAAAATTCAGCACTAAAAATTGCTCAAAAAGGGCTGGATGTTATCATAACGTATAGAAGCAACCGGGAAGAAGCAGAAGATGTGGTTAATGAAATAAAAGCAATGGGCAGAAATGCAATAGCGTTTCAGTTGGACACAAAAGATCGTAAGAGTTTTGATGCATTTGTAAAAAATGTTACCAGTCATTTAGAAGAAGCTGCCGGAAATCCTAACATAGATTATCTTATCAATAATGCGGGGACAGCTTTATATTCACCCATTACAGAGGTTACGGAAGAGCAGATGGATGATATGGTAGATATTCATTTCAAAGGAGTATTTTTCTTAACTCAGAAACTATTACCTTACATTAATAATGGCGGAGGAATTATCAATATTTCTTCTGGATTGGCTCGGTTTGCGACACCCGGTTATTCAGTGTATGGTTCAATAAAAGCAGGCGTAGAGATGCTGACTAAATATATGGCCAAAGAATTGGGTTCAAGAAAGATCAGGGCTAATGTAATTGCACCAGGAGCTATTGAAACAGACTTCGGAGGTGGGAGAGTTCGAGATAATAAGGAGGTCAACGAAATGGTGGCTGGTGCTACAGCTTTGGGAAGAGTAGGGCTGCCAGATGATATTGGTGGAGTTGTAGCCTTCCTATGTACTGAAGATGCCGGATGGATCAATGGACAAAGAATTGAAGCTTCAGGAGGAATGTTTTTATAATAAAGAGTAAGTCTCAGGATTTTAATGGATAAAACAGGAGCTGTTCATATGAGCGGCTCTTTTATTTTGCATGATATTTAATATCAGTTAATTGGATCTATGGGATCTGATGGCTGTAAGCATTCCGGCCCATAATAACAGCGGTTTCTGTAGATTTTACATCTTACGTCATAATCTGATCACCTTTTCATTCACTTTATTTTGTAAAATCTACTCTCTGGATTTAAAATCTTTAATCATAAAAAAGTCTATCTTGTTTGAGATAGACTTTTAAATATTTAAATATAATATAAGGTAAGACTTGTTGAATTAAGGAGTTTTGCATTCCGGTTCTCCACAAAATCTTCCGTATTGTATGCATTCTGCGTAGCCTTCAGGTCTGCAGATTCTTAAGCCGCCTTTAATGGTACTCAATTGTTTTTTGTTCAATTTTCTCCCGTTATGTTCAATGTTGTTTTTCATAGGTTAGATTTTATAAATGATTGGTAATTAAGGTCTGCATATTTTTTGTCCACAGTAAGGAGAAATCATAGCACAGCCATTCTCATCCACGTTAGAATGACATGGTTCCATATGTGGCAGACAGATTTCCTGAGCGGGCATACAGTCCAGCATACCTCCTGCAATTGTTTTTAATTCTTTCTTACTCAGTTTTTTTGCTTTTAGGGAAGTTTGATTTTTCATATAGATATTGAGATTTATAGTTGTAAATTAATTCCAGGGTTGAAGGGGTTGGTCTGGCTTGCACTGATCTTCTGCACACTTCGGATGATATTGTCTGCATCTTAATGAAGCATCAAGGCACATTAAAAGCCCTCCGTTAATGGTTCGAAGCTCTTTTTTATTCAGTTTTTTTCCTTTTGATGATGAATTGCTATTCATGATTCTGATTTTTAATGAGTTAGTTATTACGAATATATGAAAAGTTTTAATAGTAAATCACCTGTTGAAGAAAAAAGTTAATATGTTGTGGTATTGTTTGTTGCTGAAAAAGAATGTATTCTCTAATGATAATTTGAAAATGTTTCCGGGAGTGCTTTGAAATGATTATATTTTTGAAAGGTTTTCAAGGGCTCTTTCCAATGTTTCCTGTTTCTTGGCAAAACATAGTCTGATCACATTTTCATTCAGTTTGTTTTTATAAAATGATGAAAACGGAACGCTGGCCACTTTATGATTAATCGTCAGTTCGCTGGCAAAATCAAAATCATTTTTATCCGAAATCTTAGAATATTTTACAGCCTGGAAATAGGTTCCCTCACAGTCCAGAAGTTCAAAGGAAGTTCCGGAAAGCCCCTTTCTCAGGAAGTCTCTTTTCTCCTGAAAGAATTCATTAAGATGAAGATAATGTGCCTCATTTTTCATATACTCAGCTAAAGCAAGCTGAATAGGTGTATTAACACAAAAAACATTGAACTGATGCACCTTTCTGAACTCATCTGTTAAAGCTTTTGGTGCAGCACAATACCCAACCTTCCAGCCTGTAACATGGAACAGTTTTCCAAATGAAGCCACAAGAAGACTTCTTTCCTTAAGCTCAGGGTATTTACAGATGCTTAAATGCTGCTTTCCATCAAAAACAATATTCTCATACACTTCATCACTTAAAATAAGAATAGAAGTTCCTTTTACCAACTGAATCAGCTCATTGATATCCTCTTCTTTTAAAATTTTTCCTGATGGATTGTTTGGATTATTAAGAATAATCATCTTGGTTTTATCACTGATCAGGCTTTTTACAACAGTCCAGTTGATTTTATAATCAGGAGCTTTCATTTCAAACCTTTTTACAATGCCGCCAAAAAGTTCAACCGTAGGTTCGTAGCAATCGTAGGCCGGTTCAAAGATAATCACTTCATCATCTTTTTTGATAAAGGCTGCAATCGCTGTAAAAATAGCCTGGGTTCCGCCTGCAGTAACTGTAATTTCAGAATCCGGATGATAAACACTTTGATGGCTGTTTTCAATTTTTCTTGCAATTTCTTCCTTTAAACCAATCATTCCGCCAAGAGGTGCATATTGATTAAACCCTTTTTTCACAAAGTGATCCACATTATTTAATAACTCGGAATCCGGCATGAAATCAGGAAATCCCTGTGAAAGATTAATCGCTTCATTTTCATTGGCAAGTTGCGTCATTTGGCTGAAAATAGTAGTTCCAACATTGGAAAGTTTTGATAAAGGAAGTTGTATCATAAAAACAGATTTTGTTGATACCGAATTTAATGAATTATTTAAAATACTGATCATTTATTGTATCCTATTTCTATGAATTAATAAAACTATTTGTGCATCCGTGGCCCGCCAATTTCAGAGAATAACACAGATGTTGTGGATAATTGTGTGAAAACGTATTGTTCCTATAAATCAAAACAGTCGTGAAGTAGGAGAGCGCTATGGTCTTTTTAAGGTTTTTAATAAAACCAACAATGAGATTGTTATGGGAGAAAATGATAAACATCTGGATTTCAGGATTTCTCTTTTGTTCGATAAAAATCAGGGTGGACAGGATGAAAATTCTTTAACGATTTCTACCACGGTGAAGTTTCATAACTGGCTGGGAGTATTGTATTTTTTGCCCGTACGTCCATTCCATAAACTCATTGTCCCGTCTATGCTGAAAAATATCATAAACAACTTAGAAAATACTTAAGAATAATTTCAGAAGCTAAGTGTCGGAATACAGACATTTGTCCTTTATTTTTTATTCAATTAAGTCTACTTTTTTGTTTCATAAATCCTGATTTCAGGAAGAATGTTGATAAAAAAATGAAGACTAAAATTCGGATAATTTTGGACAATTTCGTACTTTTGTATGTTTGCTGAAATCATATATGTCACAAGAAATAAATCCAACCTACTCCGAAGAGAATATCAGAACCCTCGATTGGCAGGAACATATCCGTCTACGTCCCGGCATGTACATCGGGAAATTGGGTGATGGGTCCTCTGCTGATGACGGTATTTACATTTTGCTTAAAGAAATCCTGGATAACTCTATTGATGAGTTCAGGATGAGAGCCGGAAAAAGAATTGAAATAAAGCTGGATGACGGTAAGGTTACCATCCGTGACTTTGGTCGTGGAATCCCGCTGGGAAAGGTGGTAGACGCCGTTTCCAAAATGAATACCGGAGGTAAATACGATAGTAAGGCATTCAAAAAATCTGTCGGGCTGAACGGGGTGGGTACAAAAGCTGTAAATGCACTTTCAGATTACTTCAGAGTACGTTCTTTCCGTGATGGAAAAATGAAAGTTGCGGAATTCTCCCGTGGTATGATCAAAGAAAATTTTGATGAAAAAGAGACCTCGGACAGAAACGGAACCGAAATTTCATTCATACCGGATGGAGAGATCTTCCTGCATTTTAAATACAGGAAAGAGTATATTGAAAGAATGCTCCGCAATTATGCGTATCTGAATCCTGGATTGAAAATACTGTTTAACGGGGAAACCTATTTTTCTGAAAATGGTCTGAAAGATCTTTTGGAAGAAGAACTGGAAAGCGATATTTTGTATCCGATTGTTCATCTGAAAGACGATGATATTGAAGTTGCCATTACCCATTCTGATAAATCACAGACGGAAACTTACTTTTCATTCGTTAACGGACAGAATACTACACAGGGTGGTACTCACCTTAATGCCTTCCGTGAGGCATATGTGAAAACAATCCGTGAGTTCTTCAATAAGAGTTTTGATGCCTCAGATATCAGGAAATCAATTATTGCTGCTATTTCCATCAACGTGGAAGAGCCGGTTTTTGAATCTCAGACCAAAACAAAGCTGGGATCCAATGATATGGGACCTAACGGACCAACTGTAAGAACTTTTGTGATTGATTTCCTCAAAAGCAAACTTGATAATTTCTTACATAAAAACCCTGAGATTGCCGAAGCGATCCAAAGAAAGATTCTGATCTCTGAAAGAGAGAGAAAAGAGCTTTCCGGAATCCAGAAGCTGGCAAGAGAAAGAGCTAAAAAAGTATCTCTTCATAATAAAAAGCTGCGCGACTGCAGACAGCATTATAACGATCAGAAAGCTGAAAGAAAAGGAGATACACAGATCTTTATCACCGAGGGAGATTCTGCATCCGGATCCATCACCAAGTCAAGAGACGTAGAAACACAGGCGGTATTCTCGTTAAAGGGAAAACCTCTGAACTGCTACGGACTGACGAAGAAAGTGGTATACGAAAATGAAGAGTTTAACCTTCTTCAGGCCGCTTTAAATATCGAAGAAAGCTTGGAAGACCTGAGATATAATCAGGTGATTATTGCAACCGATGCCGATGTGGATGGAATGCACATCCGTCTGTTGATGATTACATTCTTCCTGCAATTCTTTCCGGATCTGATTAAAAACGGTCACCTTTACATTCTTCAAACCCCATTATTCAGGGTTAGGAATAAAAAAGAGACCCGGTATTGCTATTCAGAGGCAGAAAGAGTAAAGGCTCTGAATGAGCTTGGGAAAAATCCTGAGATTACACGATTTAAAGGGTTGGGAGAGATCTCTCCGGACGAGTTCAAGCATTTTATAGGAAAAGACATCCGTTTAGAACCTGTTGTAGTTGGAAAAGATCAAACGATAGACCAGCTGCTGGAATTCTATATGGGTAAAAATACACCAGACAGACAGACTTTCATTCTTGAGAACTTGGTAGTGGAAGACGATTCTGATATTGATAAAAAACACATTCTTGATGAAGTAAGCAGCGAATAAGCAGCAGAACACCATATAAGAATTACAATGAGATTAAGTAACCGTAGTAAAACATCATTTTATAACTTTATAAATACACTGCTGATAATGCTCACAGTGTTTGGGATAGTAGGTTTTTTAGCCAATGAATATAGATTTAATGTATTAGGAGTAGAAAGCTATCTGATGATTATTGTTCCCATATTATTATTAGTAATCTTCCACCTTAACGGAAGGCAGATTTTTGAATATGACAGTGATGGGGAGGCCCTGCATTTTAAGAACAGGAATATCATTCCTTTTTTAAGCAAGCCCCTTCATGATGAGTTTCCGAAATATAAACTGATAAAATATGACGTGATCAGTATTGTCTTTATCAAAAGATTATATATCACGGTCTCAAGTAAGAATAATGGTTCTACCATGTTGAAGTATCAGATTTCCTACTTAACCAGAAAAGAAGTAAACGATTTAAAACTCTCTCTGAATAAGGTTGTAAAAGCTAATAAGGAGAAAAAAGATTAATATAACAGATGACGACAGAAGAATATTCGCATGAGGGTGAAAGCTTGAAGAAGGTTTCCGGTCTTTACAAGGATTGGTTTCTGGATTATGCTTCCTATGTAATTTTGGATAGGGCCATTCCTTCGGTATTTGATGGGTTAAAACCCGTTCAGCGAAGAATTATGCACTCTATGCGGGAGCTGGAAGATGGCCGTTACAATAAGGTAGCCAATATCGTGGGAAATACCATGAAATATCACCCTCACGGTGATGCTTCCATTACAGACGCCATGGTTCAGATCGGGCAAAAAGAGCTGCTGATAGATACTCAGGGAAACTGGGGAAATATCTATACGGGAGATTCTGCAGCAGCAGCGAGGTATATTGAAGCCAGGTTGACCCCTTTTGCCCTGGAAGTAGTCTTTAATCCTAAAACTACAGAATGGACAAAGTCTTATGATGGTAGAAATAACGAACCTATCGATCTTCCGGTAAAATTCCCATTGCTTCTGGCACAGGGAGTGGAAGGAATTGGGGTTGGGCTTTCCACAAAGATCCTTCCGCATAACTTCAATGAGCTTATCAATGCTTCTGTAGCCTATCTAAAAGGAAAGAAATTTGAGATATATCCTGACTTTTTAACGGCTGGTTATCTTGATGTATCAGAATACAATGACGGTCACAGAGGCGGAAAGGTAAGAGCCCGGGCTAAAATCACCCAGACGGATAAACATACGCTGGTGATCTCTGAACTCCCTTATTCCAAAACGACGAGTGATCTTATTGATTCCATCCTTAAAGCCAATGAAAAAGGAAAGATCAAGATCAAGAAAATTGAAGATAATACATCCGATAAAGTTGAGATCCTCATTCATATTCATAATGATGTATCTCCGGATAAAACAATTGATGCCCTGTATGCTTTTACAGACTGTCAGGTAACAATTTCGCCGAATGCCTGTGTGATTGTAGGGGATAAACCGATGTTCATGACTGTTTCCGAGATTCTGAAAATGAATACGGATCATACGGTGTCATTATTGAAAAAAGAGCTCGAAATAGAACTTCATGAGCTTCAGGAAAGCTGGCATTTCTCTTCACTGGAAAGAATCTTCATCGAAAACAGAATCTATCACGATATTGAAGAGGTGAAGACCTGGGAAGATGTTTTGAAAACCATTGATAAAGGATTAAAGCCTCATACCAAGCACCTTTTAAGAGCTGTAACAGAAGAAGATATTCTTAAATTAACAGAAATCAGAATTAAGAGAATCTCAAGATTCGATTTAGATAAATTTAAAGAAAATATAGCCTCTCTTGAAGGGAAAATAGAGCAGGTAAAACACCATCTTGCCAACCTGATTGCATATGCTATCGATTATTATCTGAATATCCAGAAGAAATACGGAAAAGATAAGCAGAGAAAAACAGAGCTTAGAATCTTTGATACCATTGATGCCACTAAAGTAGCTGTTGCCAATGAGAAGTTCTATGCCAACTTTGAAGAAGGCTTCATTGGAACATCATTGAAGAAAGATCAGTATCTGTTTGACTGTTCTGATATTGATGATATCATTACGTTCAGAAAAGATGGAAGTATGAAGGTGGTAAAAGTGGAAGCCAAAACATTCATCGGAAAAGACATTCTTCACGTTGCCGTATGGAAGAAAAATGATAAGAGAACTGTATACAATATGATCTACCGTGAAGGCAGGGAAGGACCTTACTATATGAAGCGTTTCTCTGTAACCGGAGTTACAAGGAATACAGACTATCCGCTCGCTTCAGATAAAAAAGGATCAGAAACCCTATACTTCTCAGCCAATCCGAATGGAGAAGCGGAAACCGTTACCGTTCTTCTGAAGCCAAATCCAAGGATCAGAAAAAATAAAATGGAAATTAATTTCTCTGATCTGGCTATTAAAGGGCGTGATTCCAAAGGAAATCTGGTGACCAAATATGCTGTGAAGAAAGTAGACCTTAAAGAAGAAGGCGTTTCTACACTGGCTCCAAGAAGAATCTGGTTTGACGATACGGTAAGAAGACTGAATGCAGATGCCAGAGGGACTTTGCTGGGCAGCTTCAAAGGAGATGATAAAATTTTAACAATCAATACCAACGGAGAAGTAAAACTGGTTTCTTTTGATTTAGGAAACCGTTTTGATGATGAATACCTGGTATTGGAAAAATGGAAGCCTGAGCAGCCTATTACTTGTATTTATTATGATGGGGAAAAGGATATTTATTTCATTAAGAGATTCCTGCTGGAAAATACTGTAAATATACAGACCTTCATGCCATCCGAACATCCGAAATCATTTATAGAGAATGTAATTGTAGCGAATGATGCAACTGCAGAAATCATTTTCGCAAAAGATAAAGGGAAAGAAAGAGAGCCGGAAACCATTAATATCGATGAATTTATTGCGGTAAAAGGAATTAAGGCGATAGGGAACCAGTTTACGAAATTTAAAGTAAAAGCCATCAATATTACCATTCCTGAGCCTGTAGAAGAGGAGCCGGAAGTATATGAAGATCCGGAACCAACAAGCAGTATGGATGAAGATGGTGGAACTATTGGTGACCTGTTCCAGGAAGACGGGACTAATGAAGCTGAATAGCCCTTATATTTAAGAATAAAATAAAAAACATCAGATGGATATATTGGTTTTGATTATTATTGCCGTCACCTGTGTATTCAGTTACATGGGTTTTAATAATACGGTTTTATTTGAAAAATATAAATTCAATGTTGGCGCTATTGCCAACCGTAAAGAATATATAAGACTTATAAGTTCTGCATTTTTACATGCAGACTTTATGCACCTGTTTTTTAATATGCTTTCCTTATATTTCTTCCAGGGCGTGGTCGTTCATTTCTTTGGAGAAATAGGATTTCTGATTATCTATTTTGGATCTATGATCCTTGGGAATTTATTCAGTTTACAGATTTATCAGAAACAACCTTGGTATTCAGCCATTGGAGCTTCAGGGGCTGTTTCGGGAATTATTTTTGCTTCCATAGCGATGGCACCTAATGAAATCAGCGTGAATTTCTTACCGGGATGGCTATTCGGAACCTTGTATTTCGGATATTCTGTATACATGATGCTGAATCCTAAGCAATGGGATAATCTGGGGCACGCTGCTCACCTTGGAGGAGCCTTTTTTGGGCTGGTATATTCTATTGCACTGCATCCACAACTGGCAATGACTAATATTTTATATCTTGGAATCATGTCATTACCGCTGATTTATCTGGGATATCAGATTTTTGTCAGGAAACGAATCGGATAAAAAGTCTATTTTTAATCTAAAATATCAAAACCAATGAACACATTAGAATTCAACAGTTTCATCGTGATACTTATCTATGGTTCATTGGTTTTGCTTTCTCTGCTCAACATCGCCAATCCCTTAAAAGTTAACAGGAAAGCCAACTTCTGGTTTGGAATCTTCCTTTTTCTCTGGTCCACATTCTGGTTAGATGAGATTCTTTTTCTCATTACAGACGCTCCCATTGAATTTCATTCCTTATTTCCGGTTCGGATTGTACAGTATCT
>NZ_MAYF01000351.1 GCF_001684955.1 Chryseobacterium contaminans
GCCGTTAGGAAAACAATAATTAAAACACTCATAATATAGATTTGAGATGTGAGATTTAAAGTGTAAAGTTCAAGGTTCAGAGTTTAAAGTTTCCGGTTCAAGATTTCCCGGTTCTTATTTCTTCGTCTTTCTCTTTATGCTCTCTAATCTCTTATTTTTTTAATTTTTAAATCTTTTATTTTTTAGTTAGCCATCGCTGTGTAGATAAACTTCACTGAACTGCTTACCATATCGATTACCGGTTGTGGGAAAATACCAAGTAAGATCACAAAAACCGCTAAGCTAGCCAATACAGAGAATTCTACACCAGATAAATCTTTTGCTGTGCTTAAAACTTCTACATTTCCTTCTCCGAACATTGCTTTTCCGTAGAATCTTAATAAGTACACCGCACAAAGAATTACCGTAAGACCAGCAATTACAGCTGCTGTTCCGTTGAAATCATATACTGATTTTAACAGGATAAATTCTCCGATGAATCCATTCGTCAATGGAACTCCCATTGAACCTAATATAATGATCAGGAATAAAACAGCAAACTTAGGAGCTACTTTAGCTAAACCACCCATCTGTCTGATGTCTCTTGATTTAAATCTCTTGTATAAAATATCACAGCAGTAGAATAATCCTACTACGTTGATACCGTGAGCGAAAGTCTGTACCAAGGCTCCTTCAGCACCCTCTACATTGAAAGTTCCTCTTAAAGTAACTACTGCAGAAGCGAAGATACCTGCTACCATCAATCCTACGTGAGAGAAAGATGAATAAGCGATAATTCTCTTCATATCCGTCTGGATGATCGCGATCAATGCTCCGTGAACAATTCCCACAATAGCAAGGATGATTACAATCTGACCTGAAATTCCTGCAATCGGAAGCGGAGTGATTGGAAGTAAGTAACGCATTACACCATACACAGCCATTTTAAGCATGATACCGGATAACAACATCGATCCCTGAGTAGGAGAGTAGGTATACGTATCAGGCTGCCATGTATGGAAAGGGAATACCGGTAATTTCACTGCAAAAGCAAAGAAAATGAACCAGAATACCACGGTCTGTTGTGTTTCGTTCAGTTGTGCATTGTATAGATCCGTTAAAGCGAATGATGCAGAGTGGTTGTACACATAGATCAATCCGGCTAACATAAATAAAGATCCAACGAATGTATATACGAAGAATTTCGTAGTGAATTCAAACCTTTTATTTTCCTGTCCCCAAAGTCCGGCAATAAACCAAATTGGAATCAAAGTTACTTCCCAGAAAATGTAGAACAATAATCCGTCTAAAGAAGTAAATACTCCTACAAGACCGAATTGCATCAACAGAATCAATCCGTAGAATGTATTTCTGTAGTTTACGCTTTCGTTGAAAGAAGATAAAATGATGATTGGCGCTAAAATGTTAGTCAGCAATAAAAGAAGCATGCTCATCCCATCGATACCGAAGTGAAGAGAGCTCTTCATAAATTGTGACCATGGATAATTGATCTCGTGCTGCAGTACGCTGTCTACTGTCGGAGTAAAATCAAAATCCGATAGTACATAGAACGTAAGAAGCATTTGTACCAATGCAATCCCTAGTGCCAAATATTTGCTGGAATTACTCTTCCATGCAAAAACTAATCCCGAACCTACTAGAGGTAATAGTAATAATGTTAATAATAAACAAGACATTATTATTGTAATAAAAAGTTAACAATTAATATAATTCCCACAGCTAAAGACATGATAAGAATATACGTCTCTACATTTCCGTTTTGAACACGCTTCATAGCTTTTCCGCTGTCTTCAGCACCATCACCTACAAAGTTTACAAAACGGTCTAAGATACCCTTATCAAACATTTTTCCTCCGCGTCCTAATCCTTCAACAGTTTTTACAATCAATGCGTTGTAAAGTTCGTCAACGTATAATTTCTTAGCAGAAAGCTTTTCCCATCCGGTATAGTTTTCTTCTGCCACAGCCATTTTTTTCTTTTTCACGTAGGTATTTCTAACGATGAACCATACAGAGAAGAACATAAGAACTGTTGCTGCTAATAAGATCATTTCAGTGTTGAAAGGCACTCCTGAAAGAGTAGCTTCCATCTGGCTGTAGCTTTGTTCCGTAAGAACAGGCTTTAACCATTCCATCAGTTTAGCATAGTGTCCGTGATCGATGAAGTGTGGCAGGTTGATGAAACCTCCTACTACAGAAAGGATAGCCAATACGATCAATGGTAATGTCATATTAGACGGGCTTTCGTGTAAGTGGTGTTTTTGCTCTTCAGTACCTCTGAACTCTCCGTGGAAAGTCAGGTAGTATAGTCTGAACATATATGTTGCAGTCATTGCCGCTAAAACAAATAAGATTACCCAGTAAACAGGGTTTTTAGCGAAAGCTGCTACTAAAATTTCGTCTTTAGAGATCATCCCTGATAATAGAGGGAAACCTGAAATTGCTAATGTCCCGATCAGGAATGTAGCGTGCGTAAGAGGAATATATTTTTTAAGACCTCCCATGAAACGCATATCCTGTTCGTTGCTCATCGCGTGGATTACAGAACCTGCACCTAAGAATAGTAAAGCTTTAAAGAAAGCGTGCGTCATTACGTGGAACATTGCTGTTGTATACGCTCCAAGACCTAAAGCGATGAACATAAATCCAAGCTGTGAAACAGTTGAGTATGCCAATACTTTTTTGATATCGTTCTGACGTAGTGCATAGAATCCTGCTAAAGCCGCCGTTAAGAATCCGATGAATAAAATTCCTCCCTGTACAGTTGGAGCTAATGTAAATAAGAAGTTAGATCTCACTACTAAATAGATCCCCGCTGTTACCATCGTTGCCGCGTGAATTAACGCAGAAACAGGAGTTGGTCCGGCCATCGCATCCGGTAACCAGGTATATAATGGAACCTGAGCCGATTTACCAGTAGCACCGATGAATAAACTCGCTGTGATAAAGATAATCACTGTTCCGTCTAATTCAAATTTTGAAGCGTTTTCAGCTACTGAAAGGTAATCTACAGCATTCGTCTGAGCAGCAATCATAAAGATTCCGATCAATAATGCCAGGTCACCAATTCTGTTCATGATGAAAGCTTTTCTCGCCGCTTTACCGTATTCTTCGTTGGTATACCAGAATCCGATCAATAGGTAAGAACAAAGACCTACACCTTCCCATCCGATGAATAGGATAAGGTAGTTGCTTCCCATCACTAAAAGTAACATTGAGAAGATGAAAAGATTCAGGTAAGTAAAGAACTTATAGAATCCTTTATCATGACTCATATATCCGATAGAGTATAAGTGGATCAGTGAACCGATACCCGTAATGATCATCACCATCATTAAAGACAGCTGATCAATCTGGAATCCAAAATTAATCTGAACTCCGTTTACTCTAAACCATTCAAAAGCTTTTACGATTACAGGCTGGCTTTCAGAATTGAAATTCATGAAAAGACTTACAGCAATACAGAATGATCCGAAAACCACTGCTGTTGCTAAAGAACCTACCAATATTTTTGGAAGATTTTTTCCGAATAAACCGTTAATAAGAAACCCTAAAAGTGGTAAAAGTACTATTGCATATACTAAATTCTCCATTCTTATCCTCTTAATTTATTAAATATACTAACATCTACAGAACGGGTATTTCTATACAGCATAGCAATAATTGCCAGACCTACCGCTACTTCGGCAGCAGCAACCACCATAATGAAGAACACTAAAAGCTGTCCGTCTCCGTTGCCCTTGTATGCTGAAAAAGCAGCCAATAAAAGGTTTACAGAATTAAGCATAAGCTCTACACAGCCCAGAATCACAATAGCATTTTTTCTAAGCAATACGCCCATTACTCCTAAGCAGAACAATACTGAACAAAGGATAATGAAGTAATCCAAAGGGATGCTTTGTATAAATGTATTTACTTCTCCCATAATTTTATAAATCTTTTTTACCGATTAATACCGCGCCTACAATACCTGCTAAAATCAGGATGGAAGCAAGCTCAAACGGTAAAACATATTCATTAAACAAAAGTCTACCCAGGTTTTTAGTAAGACCAACACCTCTGTCTACATTCTCAACAACAATGTGGTTTTGCTGAACTCCTCTGAATACTCCTAAAACTCCTACCAAAAGAAGACCTGCAGTAAAAACTCCAATAAATTTTAAAGTATTACCCTTCTTACTTTCGTCTGCTTTATTAAGGTTAAGCATCATCAGGATGTAAAGGAAAAGTACCATGATGGCACCTGCGTACACTATAATCTGGATAATTGCTAAGAATTGTGCATTCAGAAGAATGTACATTCCGGCAATTGAAAACATCGTAACAATTAATGACAAAATAGCATATAGAGGATTTTTTGCAAATACAAAGTACACTGCACTTGCCACTGCTAAAAACGCCACCAAGAAAAATAAAAACTGATCCATTATTTTACCGCATTTTTTTGTTTCTCGGATTGTCTTGTCGTAATGTCAATCCTTTCATTTATTTTTTCAACTAATTTATCTTTTCCGTAAATGAAAGAACCTCTGTTGGTTTCTACGTCTACCAATCTGTCTGTAAGATAGATCGCAGATTTAGGACAAGCCTCTTCACACATACCACAGAAAATACATCTCAGCATATTGATTTCATATACTGAAGCATACTTTTCTTCTCTGTAAAGATGTTTTTCCTCTTTAGTTCTTTCAGCAGCCGTCATTGTAATGGCTTCTGCAGGACAAGCTACCGCACAAAGTCCGCAAGCAGTACATCTTTCTCTGCCTTCCTCGTCTCTTTTCAAAACGTGCTGACCTCTCCAGATGGTAGTTCTTGGTTTCTGTACTTCCGGATACGAATATACTGCGGGAGCACCCTTTATCACGGTTCTTACAGCATGCTTAAATGTAATCCCCATCCCTGTAAAGATCGCAGGAAGGTAGATTTTTTCAGCAAGGGTCATTTCTTTATTGGAAACAACTTTTGATCTGTTAGTTAATTTCATTATATAATTTGAAATTTGAAGTTTGAGATTTGAAATTTAGTGTAAAATTTTATCTCCCAAACCCTTAATTATTAATTATTATTTCGTTTAAATTTATTTCCGTTATGGTCTGTCGTCTTTAAATAATTTATAAATCCTGACAGTTTTTTAGACAAAGATATTGTTTGGCTTTTTAAAAAATTAAAAACTTCTTCATCTAAATAATTTCGGTCAAAAGCTCTGATTAATTGGGAGCGTACTTCTCCTGCAGAACCTTTAGACATGGTAAGAAAGTTTATAAATTCTTTATTTCCCTCTCTTTCAAACCCTTCGGCTATATTATCCATAATTGATGCAGACGATCTGTCAATTTGATTTTTATCGTGGTTTAGAAATTTTGAATTCAACAAACATTCTTTTTGAATCAATTGACAAAGACTTCTCGACTGCTGCCATATTTCTAAATCTTCAAAATTATTTATCGTTGCCATATATTTGATATTTGAAATTATTACTCTTAAAATTACTAATTTAAAGTCAATTTGTTGAATCTCAAATTTCAAACATCAAATCTCAAATTTACTGGAACGCTAAAATTACAGCTCCTGTAATTAATAGGTTTACCAATGCCATCGGGATTAGTGTTTTCCATCCTAAGTGCATTAACTGGTCATATCTGAATCTTGGAAGCGTCCATCTGATCCACATGAAGATCAGAATTCCGATTACAGTTTTCGTTAAGAATGCCACAATGCTTAAGATTCCTGCAACGTTTTCTCCCCAGTTCTGAGTTACCCATTCAATACCAGGATAGTTGTAACCTCCGAAGAAAAGAACTACCATGAAAGCATTAGAGATAAACATGTTCACGTATTCCCCGAACATATATAAACCTAACTTCATGGAAGAGTATTCTGTAGAGTATCCGGTTACCAATTCAGATTCACACTCAGGTAAATCGAACGGGTGTCTGTTGGTTTCAGCTAAAGCTGCTACAAAGAATACAAGGAAAGCGATTGGCTGATAGAAAATATTCCAGTTCATACCAGAAACCCAAGGAATAACTCCCCATAGTTTTCCGGTAGTCTGGCTCTCAGTAATTACTTTTAAATCTAAGCTTCCAGACATCATAATGATAGAAAGAAGCGCTAATCCCATTGCCAGTTCATAAGAAATCATCTGAGAAGAAGCACGGATAGCACCTAATAATGAATATTTGTTGTTTGAAGCCCAACCTCCGATCATGATTCCGTAAACCCCGATGGAAGCCATTCCGATGATGAAAAGTACACCAACGTCAATATTAGCCACCTGAAGATCAAAAGAAGTACCTGCAATATTTAAACTTTTACCCCAAGGAATAACTGCCCCAGTGATTAGTGAAATAAACATTACTAAAGCTGGCCCCAATACGAAAAGAAATTTTTCAGCATTGGCTGGCGTAAAGTCTTCCTTAAAGAAGAATTTACCACCGTCAGCAAGAGGTTGCAGTAATCCGAAAGGTCCGGCTCTGTTAGGACCAATTCTATCCTGCATGATAGAGGCAACTTTTCTTTCCGCCCAGGTAGAGTAGGCTGCAATCGTTAATGAAAGCAGGAAAAGTGCTAATACAAGTATAAGTTTAAATGTAAGTAAATCCATTTTATTTAGATATTTAGATATCAGATACTAGATATCAGATGGTCTGAAGTCTGGAATCTGAAATCTGATGTCTTTTAATTAAAATTATTTTTCGTCTTTTTCACTGATTTCCTTAGCCATTGGATTGTCTAAAACTCTTAGCTCATCTTTAGGCTTTTCGTAGTGGTTCAATGAAATAACAGAGTGTCTGTCGATATGTCTAGGACCTTCGATATTCCAGTCTGATAATGCTTTTCTTTCAAAACGGCATGTATCACAGATGAATTCTTCAACTTCACCCCACTGGTCTTTTCTTGCAGTTACTCTTACGATTTCATCACCTTTCATCCAAACAACAGTTTTTCCAGAACACTTATCACATTTGCAAGAAGCATTCATTGGCTTTGTAAACCATACTCTGCTCGCAAAACGGGCTGTTCTGTCTGTTAATGCTCCTACAGGACAAACGTCGATAACATTTCCGATGAAGTCATTGTCTAAAGCTTTATTTAAATAGGTAGAAATTTCAGCGTGATCTCCTCTGAAAAGAATACCATGCTCTCTTTCACCTGTTAATTGGTTAGCAGCCAATACACATCTTGCACAAAGAATACAACGGTTCATGTTCAATTTGATGTGTGGTCCAAGATCGTCAGCTTCGTAAGTATTTCTTTCGAACTCTGTTCTTGTGCTTTCTACACCATGTTCATATCCTAAGTCCTGAAGGTGACATTCTCCTGCCTGGTCACAGATAGGGCAGTCTAGCGGGTGATTTACCAATAAGAACTCGGTAACCGCTTTTCTTCCTTCCTGAGCTTTCTCAGAAGTAAGGTTTTTAACTTCCATACCGTCCATTACATTCGTTCTGCAGCTTGCTACCAATTTAGGCATAGGACGAGGATCTGCTTCGGATCCTTTAGAAACTTCCACAAGACAGGTTCTGCATCTTCCTCCACTGGTTTCTAATTTGCTGTAGTAACACATAGCGGGAGGTACAGATTTACCACCAATTTGTCTTGCAGCTTCCAGAATAGAAGTACCAGGCAAAACTTCAGTAGTCTGTCCGTCTATAGTTATTTTGAATTTTTTAACTTCTTCGCTCATATCGTATGCTTTAAGCTTTATGCATTAAGCAATAGGCTTTGTTATTTATATTTCTTAGTATTAAATGTATATCCAATTCCAGCCATAATCTGTCCGAAAACAAAATCCTGCTGTGCCTTGTCTGGCTTGTTATTCAATGTAGTCTTAATATCCCACATATTGATGTAACCTGCTTTTCCTTCTACTCTTACCATTATATGATTCCAAAGCACCAGGTTAATACTGGATCTTATATCAGTTCCCATACCGGCAACGTGGAAACGGTCACTTCTTTCATTTCCAAAAAGCTTAATATTACTTTTTGGGAACATTACCCCAATTCCGGCACCATAGGACCAAACGAGATCAACGTTCTTTTTGTTGATAAGGCTTTTGTATTTTTCAAGACCTAAGTTTTCATAGTTAAGTCCGTCCGTATGTTCAAAAGTAAGGAACTTCTCATCTGCAAGGTTCACTTGCCCGTTTTGTACCATGGCTGCATATTCAGGATCTGAAATATGTCCTTTAAAGTTAACGGTTTGATCTTGATCCATCACATATTTCATGTGGTCAATCCCTAAAACAAGCGCTAAATTATCTTTAATAAAATATCCTAATCTGAAATTGTACTGCGTTACGGTAAACCAACTTGGATCAAAATAAACAAGTCCAAATTTTGTAGGTCTGTCCTGGGCAGTTACATTATTCAGCTGGAAATCATATCCATTTCCTTTAAAACGGATGTCAGAATTACTATACGCTGCTCTGTTCCATCCATAAAAAACGAACATCTGTCCTTTTTTGCTTAAAGGCTCTGGTTTTTGATAAACGGGAGTTTTAAACAAATCTGCATTATTTTCTGCTATTAAAGAATCTTTTTTTTGTCCAAAAACAAAACTCGACATCATTAAGCCGACAACAAATAATCTTTTCATTTCACCTACACATTCTTTTCAACAGCCGGGATAGGATCTGCATAATGTGCCAGTCCATAGTTTTGAGTCTGAGATAACTCAGGGTTTTTCACATGCCACTCAAATTCATCTCTGAAGTGACGAATGGCTGCTGCAACCGGCCAAGCTGCTGCATCACCCAACGGACAAATAGTATTTCCTTCGATTTTTCTCTGGATATCCCAAAGCAGATCGATGTCTTCCATTTTTCCTTCTCCTTTCTCAATTTTCTTTAAGATTTTGTACATCCATCCTGTACCTTCACGGCAAGGTGTACACTGTCCACAGCTTTCGTGGTTGTAGAATCTTGCTAAAGTCATTGTGTGTTCCACAATACACTGGTCTTCATCCAAAACGATGAAACCTCCTGAACCCATCATGGTTCCGGTAGCAAAACCTCCGTCAGCTAATGACTCATAGTTCATATATCTTGGCTCTCCGTTCACAGTTCTCAACAATAAGTTTGCTGGAACGATTGGAACAGAACTTCCTCCGGGAATACAAGCCTTTAATCTTTTTCCGTCTTTAATACCACCGCAATATTCGTCAGAGTAGATGAATTCTTCTACCGTGATCGTCATATCGATTTCGTATACACCCGGTTTGTTGATGTTTCCACAAGCAGAAATTAATTTCGTACCTGTAGATCTTCCAACTCCGATTTTAGCATACTCAGCACCTGTAATATCAATGATTGGAACAATTGCCGCAATAGACTCAACGTTATTTACCACCGTTGGTCTTTCCCAAAGACCTTTTACAGCCGGGAATGGCGGTTTTAATCTTGGGTTACCTCTTTTTCCTTCAAGGGATTCAAGCAATGCAGTTTCTTCACCGCAGATGTATGCTCCACCACCTCTCTGTACATAGATTTCAAGATCGAAACCAGTTCCTAAAATATTTTTACCTAAAAATCCTGCTGCTTTAGCTTCTTCAATTGCTTCTTCAAGGATATCCGGAATCCATGAATATTCTCCACGGATGTAGATATAAGAAGTGTTAGAACCTAAACAGTAAGATGAAATTAGCATTCCTTCAATCAATAGGTGAGGAAGGAACTCCATCAGATATCTGTCCTTGAATGTTCCAGGCTCAGATTCATCCGCATTTACCACAAGGTGTCTTGGAACGCCTTCCGGTTTTGCCAAAAAGCTCCATTTCATTCCTGTAGGGAATCCAGCTCCACCACGACCTCTTAATCCTGAAACTTTTACTTCTTCAAGAATTTCGTCAGGAGTCATTTTCAAGGCTTTTTCAGCTGCAGTATAACCTCCCTGTTTACGGTAAGTTTCAAAGTAGCGGATACCTTCTATATGTGCGTCTTTAAGTAAAAGTTTTTTACTCATTGTTTATTATGCTTTTAGCGTTCAGCTATTGGCTTGTGGCTTTTAGCTTATGGCTATTTTTAATGTGTTAAAATTTATTTAGTCTAAAGCAACCTGTCCCTGTCTGCAAAGCTCAAGGATTTCGTCTACTTTTTCTATCGTTAAATTTTCATGAAAGAACTTACCAAGCTGCATCATTGGTGCATAACCACATGCTCCAAGACATTCAGCTGGCTTTAAGGTGAACATACCGTCTTCAGTAGTTTCTCCGTCTTTAATGTTCAGTTTCGTTCTGATATGGTCAAGGATTTTTTCGCTTCCACAAACCATACAAGGTCCGGTTCTGCAAACTTCCAAAACATATTTACCTACGGGCTTCATGTTGAACATGGTATAGAAAGTAGCCACTTCATATACTTCGATCGGTTTGATACTTAATAGTCCGGCAACATAATCCATCACAGGAACATCTAACCATCCTCCGAATTCTTTCTGTGCCAAGTGAAGTACAGGAAGAAGAGCAGATTTCTGTCTTCCTTCAGGATATCTTGCGATAATTTTGTGTACCTGTGCTAAACTTTCCGGTTTAAAAGCTATTGTTTCGCTCATTTTTTATCTAAGATTTCAGATGTCAGATTTCAGACATCAGATTTTAAATTTATATGTAAAGCTAAGTGTCTAACATCTGAAATCTGATGTCTGACATCTTATTTTTTATGCGTCTAATTCTCCCGCAATAATATTCATGCTACACATCGTTACAATGGCATCTGAAATTACAGAACCTGTAATCATTTCAGGGTATGCCTGATAGTAGATGAAGCATGGTCTTCTGAAGTGAAGTCTGTAAGGGCTTCTTCCTCCGTCACTCACAAGATAGAAACCTAATTCTCCGTTTCCTCCTTCTACTGCATGGTAAACTTCACCTTTTGGTACATCAGTTTCTCCCATTACAATTTTGAAGTGGTAAATTAAAGCTTCCATTTTCTGATATACATCTGCCTTTTCAGGAAGATAGAAATCCGGAACATCCGCGTGGAATGGTCCTTCCGGAAGGTTTTCGTATGCTTGTTTGATAATTTTAATAGATTCCCAGATTTCTTGTTGACGAACCATGAAACGGTCGTAAGTATCTCCTGAAGTTCCTACAGGAATAATGAAGTCGAAATCTTCGTATGAGGAATAAGGTTGTGCAACTCTCACATCGTAATCTACACCTGCTGCACGTAAGTTAGGACCAGTGAAACCATAGCTTAATGCTCTTTCGGCAGAAATAGCTCCTGTACCGATGGTTCTGTCCATGAAAATTCTGTTTCTTTCCAATAGAGTACAGAATTCTTTGAATCTTGGTGGGAAAGTTTTTAAGAAATCTTTCAATAACTCATGGAATTTAGGAGTGAAATCTCTTTCAAATCCTCCGATTCTTCCCATATTGGTTGTCATCCTTGCTCCACAGATCTGCTCATACATATCATAAATACGTTCTCTTTCGATAAACATATAAGTAAGACCTGTAATCGCTCCTGAGTCCATTCCGGTTACCCCGTTACAGATCAGGTGGTCACCGATTCTTGCAAGTTCCATAAGAATAACACGCATATAATCTACACGCTTTGGAACTTTAACGCCAATCAGCTTTTCTACTGTCATGTGCCAACCCAAATTGTTAATGGGTGCAGAACAGTAATTCATACGGTCCGTAAGGGTAGTGATCTGAGAATAGTTTCTTCTTTCAGAAATTTTCTCAAATGCTCTGTGGATATATCCTACTGTTTGCTCAGCGTGAAGGATTCTTTCTCCGTCCATCGTTAAGACATTCTGGAAAATCCCGTGAGTAGCAGGGTGGGTAGGTCCTAGATTCAGGGTATATAATTGTCCGTCAATCTGTTCCTTACTTTCGTACTGGTTTAGTATATTAGATAATGAGTTATCTTTCATAATATATTTAGATTTGAGATTTGAAATTTGAATGGTTAACATCAAATCTCAAATATCCAATTTCAAATTTATTTATCTTCCGAACATATTATCATCCTTGTCGGTTCTTGTACCATCTTCAAGGCGATATTCTTTCAACATTGGGTGGTATCCAAGATCTTCCATATTCAGAATAGGTCTAAGATCCGGGTGTCCTTTAAATTTAATCCCATAAAAGTCATACGTTTCTCTTTCCATCCAGTTAGCACCGGCATACAGATCCGTAAGAGAGTCTACTTCGATGTTTTCTCTGGACATGAAGACCTTCAGACGTAATCTGAAGTTAGCCATCATGTTGTGGAGGTGATATACAACACCTATTTCCTTTTCAGGGAATTCTGGGTAGTGGATTCCGCATACATCGGTAAGGAAGTTGATTTCCAGTGTTGAATCTTTAAGATAATGAATGATCTTCTTGATATCTTCTTTCTTCACCTCAATCGTCAGCATTCCATAAGGTTCTGAACTTGAAATAACAGATTCCGGAAATTCTCTGGTGATTGCTTCTAATACAAATTCGTTTGTCATTTCCGTTTAGTTGCTTATGTTGTAAGAATCTAATAATTTCTGATATTCAGGCATGTCTCTTCTTCTGATGCTTTCGCTTTCTGCAAGAGCCTGTACCTGCATTACTCCTTCAATAATCTGTTCCGGTCTTGGAGGACATCCAGGAACGTAAACGTCTACCGGAATAATTTTATCAATTCCCTGAAGTACAGAATACGTATCAAAAATACCACCGCTGGAAGCACAAGCTCCAACTGCTACTACCCATTTTGGCTCAGCCATCTGAGTATATACTTCCTTCAGGACTGGCCCTAATTTCTTTGATATAGTTCCGCAAACCATCAGCATATCTGCTTGTCTTGGTGAGAAAGAGTTTCTTTCCATACCAAATCTTGAAGCATCATAAGTAGGGTTCAGGGTAGCCATAAACTCAATACCACAACAAGAGGTTGCAAATGGTAACGGCCAAAGCGAAAACTTTCTTGCCATCCCGATTACACTGCTCAGTTTTGTTGCGAAAAACCCTTCTCCTTCATAGCCTTCGGGAGCAGGTGCATCTGTTCTTATTACTGGTTTTTTATCTGACATGTTGTTTGTTTTTAGATTTTGAATTATAAATGCTGGATTATTGATTCAAAATCCATCATTCAAAACTCACCATTTACTTTTATTTATCCCAATCTAGCGCACCACGTTTCCAAACATAGAAAAACGCCACGAAGAAGATCGCAACGAACGTAAGCACGGCAAGGAATCCTTCCATACCGAATTCTCTGAAGTTTACCGCATAAGGATAAAAGAATACGATTTCAATATCGAATAGTACGAACAATACCGCAGTCAGGAAGTATTTGATAGAAAATGGTGTTCTAGCATTTCCTTCTACAGGAACCCCACATTCCCAGCTCTGGTTTTTAACAGAATTTCCTTTTTTCTGTTGTGGACCTAAGAAATGTGCTCCAAGCAATGAAACAGCGACAAATCCTACTGCTACACCTGCCTGGATTAGGATTGGAATATAACTTTCAGGTAAATTCATTTTTGCATTATTATCTCAATTTGCAAATTTAACGAATAAACAAGAAAGCATGAAATTTATCAGCTTAAAAGTCGGCTGAAAATAGAGAAATTTTACAATTTAGAATCAATAAAAATAACGAATTATTTCTTCATTTTTTTAAGAATAGAATAGGCCATCAATGCAATATATCCAAAAAGAACGCTGGCAAAAACAATGTTTATGACAGTATTTGTTCTGCCATCCTGAGATTGGAAAAAGAAATTATAAGCGATAAATCCAGCAATTAAAACAGCGAAAATGATAAGTTGTGGCTTCATAAGGGAGAGTGTGTTTGAGAGTGGGAGAGTTTTAGAGAGAATGAGTGAGGTTGTGATGACTCATCATTTACCATTTATCTCAAGCGAGTACGTTCTTCTTCTCTTATGATTCACAGGATTGTAGTCCTGCCATAAAAGTTGAATACTTTTGTTTTCTTCCAGTTCAGGATTCGTTTCCAGTGTTTTTACTCCTTTCTTCTTAAAAGTATCAAATATTTCCTTGAAAATAATAGAAGTAACTCCTCTTCTTTGATAGTCAGGATGAATACCAATCAGGTAGAAATTGGCTCTGTCGTTTTTCTTTCCAGCTCTTAAAAAATGCCACCATCCAAACGGAAGTAGTTTTCCACCGGATTTTTGCAATGCTCTGGAATAGGAAGGCATCGTAATCGCAAAGGAGATAAGGTTGTTGTTCTCGTCAGCGATGCAAACAATAAAGTCCTTGTCAATAAGTTTGAAATATTTTTCTTTGTAAGTCTTACGCTGTTCATCAGAAATAGGAGTATAGGTAGAAAGATGTTTGTAGGTTTCATCCAAAAGGTCAAACATAGCATCCACATACTGAAGAATTTCTTCTTTCGTTTTGAATCTTAAAACTTTCAACTTGTATTTCTCAGAGATCAGCTGGTTGAACTTATGAATTTTTTCAGGTAAAGAATCAGGGAATTTAATTTCAAATTCTACCCATTCCTTTTCTTTTACTAATCCCAGTTTTTCAAGATGTTTCGGATAATAATCATGGTTGTAGATGCCAATCATCGTTGCCAGTTGATCAAAACCTTTAATGAGCATTCCTGCTTTATCAAGGTTGGTAAATCCCATAGGGCCTTCGATCTTATCGATATTTTTTTCCTTGGCGTAATCAATTGCCTTTTGGATTAATGCCTGAGAAACCTCTTCATCATCAATGAAATCTATCCATCCAAAACGTACTTTTCGGATTCCTAATTCTTTTTCTTCCTTATGGTTGATAAGAACAGCAATCCTCCCAACAATTTTGTTGTTTTTATACGCCAAATACTGTTTTGCTTCAGAATATTGAAGGGCAGGATTTTCATCAGCATTCCAGATGTTGATTTCGTCATTGATAAAGGATGGAACATAGTACGGATTATTTTTGTACAGATCCATAGGAAATCTTACGAATTGCTTGAGCTGGCCGGGAGTTTTTACTTCAATAATTGAAACTGTTGACATGTTTTTTGAGAGTAATTTGAGGACAAATATAAATAATAAAATTGTATACTTTGGCACAGTTTTTATATCATTATGGTTAAAAATTGAACACAAAATCTAAATAAAATGGCGGGTTATTATATCATTATTGGTATTTCAATGCTGGTGAGCTGGTGGGTTTCGTCCAGGTTGAAATCAAAATTTGAATATTATTCCAACGTACATCTTCGAAACGGTCTTTCGGGGAAAGAAGTAGCGGAAAAAATGTTGAGAGATAACGGGATTAATGATGTTCAGGTAATATCAGTTCCCGGACAGCTAACGGACCACTATAATCCGGCAGATAAAACAGTAAATCTTTCAGAAGGCGTTTATATGCAGAGAAATGCAGCGGCAGCAGCCGTGGCAGCTCACGAATGCGGACATGCCGTACAACATGCAGTAGGATATTCAATGCTGAACTTGCGTTCAAAATTGGTTCCTGTTGTTAATATTAGTTCCAATCTGATGCAGTTTGTCCTTATTGCAGGTATTGCTATAATGGCGGCAACCAGAACAGTAGATAATCCAAATGGTAACACAGCGATTCTGGCTATTGGTGTAGCAATGTTTGCTGTAACTACTCTGTTTGCTTTTGTAACTTTACCTGTAGAGTACGATGCAAGTAACAGAGCAATGAAATGGCTTAAAGATACAGGTACTGTAACTGCTGAAGAGTTTGTAGGAGTCCAGGATAGTTTAAAGTGGGCAGCAAGAACGTATGTAGTAGCCGCTTTAGGATCTTTAGCTCAGCTTCTTTACTGGGGATCTTTGCTTCTCGGTGGAAGAAGGGATTAATCATTAAATTCAAATGAAACATATTGCATCTCAGATAATTTTTCTGAGATGCTTTCTTTTTGTGCCAGCTTTAATGAGGCTGTAAGAATGCAGTTCTCATTCGCATCAAAGTTGATAACCTTGGCATCATATTTTGACAGTAAAGTGAAAATGGTATTCTGCTGATTGAAGTTGAACTGGATTTCAATTTCAGTTTCCAGTTCTCTTGTGATGATATTGGCTTCTTCCAGTGTGATCTTTGCAGATTCCTTATAGGCTTTTACTAAACCTGAAACCCCCAGTTTAGTTCCACCATAATAACGAACTGAAATAACAAGAACATTGGTGATTTCGTTAGCTAATAACTGGTTGTAAATAGGTAGTCCGGCGCTTCCTGAAGGTTCGCCATCATCATTAGCACGATAATTTTCACCATTCAATCCCATTCTGAAAGCATAGCAATGGTGGGTTGCCTTTGGATGTTCTTCCCTGATTTTTTCCAATGCTGCTTTTAATTCTTTTTCATTGGTGACCGGGAAGGCAAATCCGATAAATTTGCTTCCTTTTTCTTTTAATAAAGTATTTTCTATGGGTTTTTCTAT